>JBDHKE010000063.1:0-20713 GCA_039586555.1 Gemmatimonadota bacterium
ATGCTCTCCTCGATGAACTTGGGGTAGTGAGCCATGCCGCAGACGAAGATGCCTTCGTCCATGAAGTCCATGGGCCGCATCTTGATGTGAGCTTCCTGGAAGAACCCCTCAGGCGACAGAGGCACCCCCAAGAGCTTGGCGAGTGCGTCCGTTCCGTGCGTGGGTTGGATCGCCATGCTGAGCACCAACAGATCCGGCTCCAAGGTCATCGGGAGATCCAGGCTCGGCTCGCGCACCTTCACCCGCACCCGACCGTTCAGGCTCTCCACCACCGGCTCGTGGTCCTCGTTGTAGCGCACGAAGATGACGCCCCTGCTTCGCGCTTCGGTGTAGTACCTCTCCCTGAAGCCATAGGTGATGATGTCCTTGTACAGCACAGTGACCCCGCAATCCGGATTGGCCAACTTGATGCGCAGGGCATTCTTGATGGTGCTCGTACAGCATACCCGGGAGCAGTAGTCGCACCGGGCACCGTCCGGCTGGACACACTGGATCATCACCACTTCCTCGAGCCCGGCGATTTCGTCCAGACGATGGGCGATGGCTTCCTCCAGTTCGATCTGGGTCACGACACTGGGGTGATGTCCGAGAAGATAGCGATCCGAGCCCCGGGCTTCCTGCCCACCCGTTGCCACAACGGTGACCCCGTGCGCGATGATTTCCTCGCTTCCGTCGCGCAGCCGAAGAGCCGCCCGATAGTCACCCACGTGCCCCGAGTGTCTGGCCACCTCCGTGTTCACGTAGATGGTGATGCGATCATGGGCCCAGACCCGGTTCACCAGATCACGCCGCAGGCGTGGGGGACTGTGGCCCTCCACGACGTAGTGGATGTTGTGTAGGTTCCCGCCCAGAGATTCACTGCGCTCCACCAGCGCGACCTCGTAGCCGGCATCGGCGATGGCCAGTGCCGCCGTCATGCCCGCCACCCCCCCACCGATGACCAGGGCCCGCCGGGCCGGCTCCACGGGCACCTTGTACGCCGGTTGCAGCGCGCTGGCCCGGGCGACGGCGATGCGTACCTGCTCCATTGCCTTGCGCGTGGCCTGCTCCGGCTCGTGCGGATGCACCCAGGCGCACTGTTCGCGAATGTTGGCCATCTCCAGCAGGCAAGCGTTGAGACCCGCCTCCCGGATCGTTCGCTGAAAGAGCGGTTCGTGCGTGCGATGACTGCACGCGGCCACCGCGACCCGACTCAGCCCGTGCTCCTCGATGGCGTCCTTGATGGCCGTCAGCCCTTCCGGGAAACAACCGTATCCGATCTTGGCCGCGTGGGTGACACTGGGATGGGCCCCAGCTTCCCCCACCACCCGGTCGACATCGATCGTTCCGCTGATGGACGGGTAGCACTCACAAACGAAGACCCCGACCCTCGGAGGCTCGCCGCTGACGTCCCGCTCCGGTGGGAAATCGGAAGCTCCGGTGCTCAAAAAGGGGAACTCACGGCTGGAGGGCAGCTTGCCGAGCTCGTCGTGGAACAGCCGCATCACGTCGCCGGCTGCTCCGGCGGCGTCGATGATCGTCTCGGCAATCTCCTTCGGTGTCGCGAAGGCCCCGCAGACGTATATGCCGGCCTGGCTGGTTTCCAACGGGCTGAACTTGTCGGTCGCGCAGAAGCCGTATCCATTAAGGTCGAACTCCATCATGCGCGCCAGGCGCTCGGCGCCTTTGGGTGGTCGGACCCCCACCGACAGCACGACCATGTCGAAGCGCTCTTCCCCGGGCCGACCATCTTCGTCGGGATAGTGAAGAATGAGATCGTGAGTCAGGGGGTCCTCCCTGAGCGCCGAAATGCGGCAACGGACATAGTCGACGCCAAACTCCTTCTTGGAACGGTGGAAGTAGGCATTGAACTCCTTGTTGAAGGCTCGCTCGTCCATCATGAACACCCTGCAATCGACGCCCTCCAGGCGCTGCTTGGCCAGCACAGCCTCCTTGGTGGCATACATGCAGCAGATGGAGGAGCAGTAGGGGTGCTTCTGGTCTCGAGAGCCAACGCACTGCAGCCAGGCAATCCGTCGAGGCGGCTCGTTGTCGGAGGGCCTCAGAACCAGGCCCTCCGTCGGTCCCGAGCGACTGACGTAGCGCTCGTATTGCATGCTGTGGATGACGTTGGGATAGCGACCGTAGCCGTATTCCTCCATTGCTGCCGCGTCCGACAGCGTGTAGCCCAGGGCAAGGATGATGGCCGAGACACGCACCGTCTCTTCCCACGGCTCTTCACCCAGGTCGATGGCCTCGGTGGGACAAACCTCGACGCAGCGACCGCAGTCCTCACAATAGTCACCTTTCTCCACGTAGTAGGCGTTGGGCAAGGCGCGCGGCGAGCTCTTGTGGACGGCTTTCTGTGTCACCAGCGATTCCTGAAACTCGCTGGGTAGGCGCACCGGACAGGCCACGGCGCAGAGACCACAGTTGGTGCAGCGGTCGACCTTCACATATCGCGGATTGTGTCGCAGGGTCACCCTGAAGTCACCGGCAGACCCGCCAGTCTCCACAATCTCCGTGCGGGTCATGATCTCCATGTTCGGGTGGAGATTGTGGTCCATGAAGACCGGGGAGATCGCTGGCCTCGTACAGCCAAAGCCGTGGTCCGAAGTGCCCCTGCAAAGCACACAGTCATGGGTGGGGAACATGTATCCCAACTGGGCCACGCGCCCACCCAGGGTCGCTTCGCTTTCCACCAGGTAGACCTGCAAGCCGGCCTCGGCCAGGTCGATGGCGGCGCGCATGCCCCCGACCCCGCCGCCGACCACCAGCGCCGCGCCTGCCGGATTGGAACGTTCTATCGCCACTATTGCTCCTCAGTATCTTCGATGCTGGTCTCACGCACATCCTTCACCTGGAGCTCGCGCAACCCCTCCAGGATCTCCACCGTTCTCTCGCCACTCAGGTTGGTAACCTTCAGCACCGAAGCCCACGTAGCCGGGTCTCGGGTGGGGTAAGTGACGTACGCAGCCAGGTAGCCGCCCTGGCCGGCGATGGCCGAGGAGATCCGCGCGACCTCGCCCGGTCGGTCTGGCTGTAGCACGGTCACACGGACTCCAGCCCGCCGGGCTCCCAGCAGGTCCACCATGAGAGCGAACAGGTCGTTATCGGTGATGATGCCCACGAGATTGTCTTCTCGGGTGACGGGTAGGCAGCCGAGATGCTGGTCGGCCATGATGCGGGCTGCTTCCTCGATGGCCGTGTCCTCGTCTATGGTGACCACGTCCGCGGCCATGACGTCGCGCACTCGGATTCGGGCCAGGACATAGCTGACCTCGAACCGGCTGAAGTTGCTCACGTCCGAAGGAAGAGCTTTCAGCAGCGATCGCTGGGTGACCAGCCCCACCAGCTGCCCGGCCTGGTCCACGATGGGCAAATGCCGAACCTTGCTCTTTCTCATCAGCGCTTGAGCCTCGGTAACCGGCATCTCCGGCCGGCCACAAATGGGCTCAGGCGTCATGCGGTCTCTGACAAACATCGGTCAATTCGACAAGCCCTCTCTCCGTCGGTCTCCGGGTCCTCCATGCTCATTCCAGGGCCATCCCCGGCTCAAATCCAGCGCCTCGGCCGCGGACCACACTGCACACCGCAATTGGAGAGGTTCCGCTTCTTCCGGTCTCGTTCGCTCGCACCTGTTTCATCCTCTGGTTGGAACGTGCTTCATGGGGATGTCCAACCTCTCCTTGAGGTTCTCGTCGTATAGCGCCGCGAAGAGGTCCTTTCTGGGATGGATGAACGTCTCGATCGGATCCGCCTCACGGTCCGTGAAGATCACCGGTGCTCCCCGGATCAGCGCGAAGGGCGTGCGCTCCGCCGCCTCTCCCATCATGAGAACGGCGGCCGAGGCCAGGTCGTCGGCCACCCCCTTCTCCGTGAACTCCAGGGGCTTTCCGTAGAGATCCGGCCTGCCGATCTCGCTCTGGACACCCTCGAACCCACTGTAGGCGATGGCCAGCCCGGTGACACCCCTGCGCAGCGGGGTCAGGTGAGAATCGGTGGCGACGACACCGACATCCTCGAGCCGGTAGTGCGTTCTCAGCCTCTCCCGGAACCCCCTCACCCACTCCCAGGGGTCTTTCGGCCACAGGACTGCGTAACCCCTGGGCACGTTAGACAGGTCGATTCCCGCGTTCGCGACGAACACCTTGTCCTTCAAGGTCAAGTACACCAGTCCATCGTCATAGAAGCCCTCCGCTTCCTGCAAGACCAGCTCCTTCAGCCCAGGATGCACCCCGGCTCCCCTGGCGGATCTCGGTCGCTCGAGCCTGTGGGCCGCATCGGACGGGATCACGTCGGCCAGCCTTCTCACCCTGCCCTGCTCCAGCGCAATCACCTTGGAGGTCACGCAGACGATGTCTCGTTCGGCCACAAGCCGCCGGAAAGTGTCGCGAAATACAGCGAACAGGTCGTGTCCGGTCTCGATGAGGGGGGTGCGAATGGCCGTCACTTCCATGGTCAGCTACGTCTCTTCCGAGCGGGTTCCGGGCGCGATGTACTGCACTCGCCTGAAGGGCTTGACCTGCGCACCCACGTTGTCCTTGATGACGTTGCCGGAGACGTGCATCAGCGTGTCTCCGAAATCCCCGTCTATCCCCATGCTGGCCATGCAGGGATAGTGATGGTGCAGCATCCCGGCCTCCTGCTCGGCTTCGTCCGCCGAGATCCCCACCAACCCCTGAGCGACGTGCCGTGCGCACCCGCAGACCGCATCCCGTACCACCTCGGCAGCGGTGATTCTCCGGGTTGACGGATCCACGGTGAGAAGTAGCTCCGGCTGGCCAAAGTGCCGAGCGAAGGCGGCGATCAGGGGATCCTCGTACTCGATGAAGCTTCCGCGCCTCACGCCGTAGCGCTTCTCGGTCAGCGAGCAGAGGGGCTTGGGGGTGACACACGACACACCAATGTCCTGAAGCCACACGCGCAGCTGCCGGGCCAGGCCCCTGGGAAGCCAGGCCTCGCTGTCCACAGCCGCTACCACCGCCCTCGCACCGGTCATCTTCGCCACATCCGGGATGAGTTCCGCGACAGCCCGATGCTCGCCGAAGGACAGGATGAGGTCGGCGGCCGGGAGTGCATCCGGGATGAAGTCCTCCGGGTAGTCGATCACCAGAGGGAACACGCTGGGGGCACGCCATACCTCGATCTTCCAGCCGGGAGGAGCATGATCGCGAAGGTTCCTTACGTGCCGTTCCCCGTATTCACCCGAGATGACTGCCAGGATGCGCATTCGACTGTCCTCTTCTTCCCTCCACCGTGGCGTCCCGCGGACCCGAGAGGACCCGTGAAGCACGCGTTGCGGACCTGCCGATCCGGCCATGCATCAGATCCGGGCATAGAGCTCACCCTGGTCGCACCCACGGGCGTCTCCGGAGAACGATCTCGAGACCCGGTTACAGCACCGACCCCATCATCTCCGATACGGCTTTGTACACCAGCGAGTCCTCGCCCAGCTCGACGAGGGGGCGGCCGCTGAACTCGAGCTCGGTGACCTCACTCACGTCCGGAATCGTCCCCAGGACGGGGATGTCCAGCTTCTCGATGCGCTCCTTCAGCGCCCCAGGCATGTCCCCTGGCAAACGGTTGACGATCAAGTACGCGTTTTCGATGTGGATATCCAGCTCGTGCCGGAACGAGGCGATGCGCTCCGCCGCCACGACCCCCCGATGCGTCGGGTCGGTAACCACCAGTAGATGCTGCACGTCACGAGTGGTGCGGCGGCTGAGATGCTCCATCCCCGCCTCGTTGTCGATCACCACATAGCTGTAGTTCCTGCTGATCGTGTCGATCACATCCCGGAGGTTGTGGTTCACCGCACAGTAGCAGCCAGGACCCTCCGACCGCCCCATGGCAATCAGGTCGAAGCGGGTCCCTTCTGCCAGAGAGGATCGGATCTCGTAGTCCAGATAGTCGCGTTTGCTGACCCCTCCGGGCAGCCCACCCATCGCGGCTCCCCCGACCGTGAGGGATGACTGGACCTGCGCCAGCATATCTTCCCGGATGTCGCCCACCGTCCACTCCAGCTCGAGGCCGAGCACCATATTCAGGTTGCTGCTCGGGTCGGCATCGATCGCCAGGATGGCACCATCCTGATTCAGGCTGAGGTACTTGACCACCATGGCAGCGACGGTGGTCTTCCCCACTCCCCCCTTTCCGGCCAACGCTATGGTGATCATGCCTCATCCTCCGTCGAGCCCGTCATGTCACGAGCGCTCCGCCGAAATCGACTCATCGAGTACATCCGCCATGTCCCCCACCGCGTCCCGTAGCTCGGGCACTGCCGCGTATACCGATTCCCCCCGACGGTCCGCCTCTATGACATCCTGTGTTTCCGGGAGACAACCCAACAACGTGAGGCCCGATGCTTCTCTTTCGAGAAAGGCCACGTCTTCGTCGTCCCGCACCTTGTTCCCGACCAGCCACAAGCGTGTCAGCCCGATGTCCTCCGCGAGTCTCTTGATCTGTGTCGCGGTGCCCAGGCTGCGCCTGGTGGGTTCAACCACGATGAGCATGCCGTCCACGAAATCCACCGTGGCGCGTCCCAGGTGCTCAACGCCGGCATACATGTCGATGACCAGTACCTCGTCGTCTCGAAACAGCAGATGAGTGAACAAGGTCTTCAGCATGGCGCTTTCCGGGCAGATACAACCTGATCCGCCTGATTCGACAGCACCCATCTCGAGGAGGCGAACCCCACCATGGGCCACGCTGAAGCGCTCCGGGATATCGTCGACTCGAGGATTGAGCGTGAAGAAGCCACCGACGGTGCCTGGCTTGGCTCCCGTCCGTTCCTCGATCAACTCTTCCATCTCGGCAATCGGACGCAATGTGGCCCGTAACCCGGGCGGGAAGCCCAGCGCATCGGCCAGGCAGGGTGAGGGGTCCGCGTCGACAGCCAGGACGTCACGACCGCGATCGGCAAAAGCCTGCGCCAGCAGCGCCGCCAGGGTCGTCTTGCCCACACCACCCTTGCCACTGATCGCGATCTTCATTTAACGCTGCCCCACAATGATGACGTTCCAGCCTTCGCACGCCGGATCGGCTTCGCCTCGCTATTGCTGAAGATACGAGTCGGCATAGATGACCTTGTTGAGCAGGATCTGCACCGTCTTCCAGATGGCGGCCTGCTCCGGATCGCTCATGTCCGCATCGTCGACCGAGGGTTCCTCCATCGCGGCGATCCGGTCGCTAATCGCCAGATAGAGCTTGCCCACCGGAGTGCTGTCGTCACGTTCCTCGATGACCCGGATGACCTCCCTCACCTCCTCCTCCAGGGGGTTCGCGATCATCATCTGCAGCCCTACACCCATGAGCATCGCGCAGTAGACACTATTGATGAGCGGACGGTTCGCGTTGGGCACGGCATTGGAGACGTTCGACAGCCCTACGGAGATGGCTGGCGGTGGATCCCAAACCACCTGGAGCGTTCGAACCGCTTCGATCAGCTCCGGGCAGAACTCCTGGCAGCCGGACACGGTCAGGACCAGCGGATCGATGATGAGGTCGGAGACGGGGAAATGGATCTCCAGCATGCGGGGGATCAACTTCTCGATGGCGATGGTCACGCGCTCGTCGGCGGAGACGGGTATTCCGCTCTTACCCATCGTCAGAGCGACGAGCTTGGCGTTGTACTCCTTCGCCAGGAGAGGCACCTTCTCCAGACGCTCTTCTTCCGCCGAGGTGGAGTTGATGATCGGTTGGGCCTTGGTCACCGCCTTCAGCCCGGCCTCGATCCCGAAAATGTTGGTGCTGTCGAAACTCAGGGGCACATCCACCACCGCTTCGACGGCCCTCACGAGCCAGGGGAAGACCTCTTCCCAGTCCTTCTTGCGCGGCCCCAGGTTGAGGTCCAGCGCGTGGGCGCCCGCCTCTACCTGACTCACGGCCAGATCCTGGAAGAAGGGGGCGTCCCGTTCCTGAAGGGCATCCTTCACTCTCTGAGAGACGATGTGGATGTTCTCGCCAATGATGTACATACTCCAATCCTTCCTACGTCATCGCCGCTGCCACGGACGGGAAGCGAGAGAGATCGGTGTGAGGCAGGAACAGCGCCGACGTAAATGCTTCGTAGAACGAGTTGTCGGCCGACAACTCGATATAGGTCATCGCCGACCCGATCTCGGCGATAGCAGCCCTCGCCTCGCGGTCCAGCAGCGCCAGATAGGCACCCTTGACCGAAGTGTTACCCAGGAACTCGAACCGTTCCCAGGGCATGTCGGGAAGCAGGCCGATGTCGATAGCCTTCTCCACGTTGATGTATTTCCCGAAGGAGCCACCGATCAGCACCTGGCTGGCCGTGTCCAGGGAGACACCGACGCCATCCGCAAGGATGTTGAACCCGGCGTAGATCGCCGCTTTGGCACGCAGAAGGTTGTCGATGTCCACTCTGGTAACGGCGATGTCCTTTCCGCCCGCACTCTCTTCCGCCCAGGCAACCACGTATTCCGCTCCGTGCTCGCCCTCACGGACCCGGGGCGTATCCAGGTTCTGGTTGATGTTCCCCCCCTTGTCCAGGATGCCGGTCAGGAACATCTCCGCGACTAGTGAGATCAGTCCACTCCCGCAGATTCCGCGTGCCTCTACGTTCCCGATCACCCGGTAGGAGGGCTCGTAGGTGTCGCCGTCGATCCAGACCTCCTCGATGGCGCCCTCGTATGCACGCATGCCATGCACGACACCCGCCCCTTCGAACGCTGGTCCCGCCGAGCATGCGCAGGTGACGAGCCATTCCGACGAGCCCAGCACCATCTCCCCGTTGGTGCCGACATCGATGAACAGGGTGATGTCATCCGATGAACGCAGCCCAGACGCCAGCACTCCGGCCGTGATGTCCGCACCCACGTAGCTGGCCACTCCAGGCAGAGGATCGACCGTGCCCTCGGGGTTCATGTTGATGCCGATCTCCCGCGCCCGGAGGAGCGGCGGATGATTGATCGCGGTGATGAATGGCTCCAGGCGGATGCTCTGCGATGGGATGCCTAGCAGTAGGTGCATCATGGTGCTGTTGCCGCTGACCGTGGCTTTGACAATCTCCTCGGGCCGGATTCGTGCCCGAAGGCAGGCGATGCGCACCAATTCGTTGATCGTCTCGAGAACGAGCTCCTGCAGCTCCTCTCCGCCCTGGTTCTTGCTGGCGTAGATGATGCGCGAGATGACGTCCTCGCCTCTCTCGATCTGCTTGTTGTACTCGGTGACCTGCGCCTTCACCACGCCGCTGGCAAGATCAACCAGCCACACGGTTATCGTCGTCGTGCCCACATCGATGGCAAGTCCCCACAGCGAGGTGTCTTCCACGTCCGAGGCCGGGCAAATCCGAACCAGGCGCGCCGAAGTGTTGAGCTCAGGTCCCCTGTCAACCGTCAGCGCCACATGCCAGTCCGATGCTCGCAGGATCGGGCCCAGACTCCGGATCTGGTCCAGGGAAGCCAACAGTCGTTCGATTCCCGTTTCCCGGCGCAATGCCGTGCACAGCCGCCCCCAATCGTCGGTCTGGTCTTCCATGGAGGGAGGGGACAGGAGGACCGCGACCCTCTGGATCGTCTGTGCCCGCTCTGGATCGTATCCCTCCGGTACGCCGACCTCGGGCGCCACATGATCCGTGGTGAGCCGCCGCTCGATCTGCTCCTTGGGCGGCACCACGACGGATACGTCCCCTTCGACGACCGTCTGGCAGGCCAGTGCGTACCCCGCGTCGAGGTCCGCCTTCGACAGGCGGAGAACACTTCGGCGCCGTACCTGGCCGGACTCGATCTTCAGGGCACAGCGGCCGCACCGGCCCTGACCGCCACAGGGCTGGAGGACGTCGATTCCTGCGAGGCGGGCGGCGTCTACGAGCAAGGTACCGGTGGAGACGCTGATCGACTCCGGGCGGGTGTCGAAGCGGACGAGGTGCTCAGCCATACGGATCCCCTCCCCCGCCTTCCCGTCAGGCCAGTACGGACTTCATGTACGCAGGCAGGTCCACGGCCTCGCGGGGACCGACCATGACCTCCCACTGGGGAAGCTCTTCTTCGAGCTCGCCGGAGAGCACCGCCACGTGCCCGGGAAGCACAATCACCTTCCGGTCCACCTTCTCAGCCACGCCGAATTGTTGGACTCCCTTGGCAATCCGCTCCGCATCGAACTTCCCCGCCGCCCACGCCGTCAACACGCTCATACCCTCGGCATCCGACACCAGTAGCCAGGCGGGCAGCCCCGAGCCTTCGACTTCGTTGGCCACACTGAAGTACGTGATGCTGAAGTTCGTCGTGACCAGAACCGGGTCCGTCGGCTTGGGATTGTTGATCTCGTACAGAGCGGGCTGGACCTGGATCGGCTTCTGAGGGTCCGTGTAGATGTTCTCGCGCAGCACCAGCAGCGGATAGACCAACTCCGGCGCGAAGCTGTCCACCACGACAAACCCTGCGTATTTGGAGATCGCCTGTGCGGCCCGGACGGACGTCTTGCCCGGGTCGTTTCCATTGCCCGCGAACGCGATGGTGGGGTATCCCAACGAACGGAAGTTCTTCAATGCCAATCGGCGGATCTGGGTGTGCAGGATCAGGGAGCGGCTCATGTTGTCCGCCGCCGGATAGAGCACCATGTCCTCGACGCCCTTTTCCTTGATCTTCTCCGTCAGCTCCGCGAGCTCGTCCAACGTGCTGCCCCTTACACCCATTGCCGCTCCATGCTGGGTGGCGAGCTCGGCCATGCCCTCCCAGTTGTCGGAGTCCGCACTCAGGATCAGCGGCTTCTCGCCGTCGAGGGCCGGGAGCGCGGCGCCCAGCACTTCGGGGTCGTCCGCCACGAGGATGACGGGCAATCCGGTGACCTCCCGAACCGCCGCGGCCGCCGCCGAAAACGTTTCGGGGTCGCGCGAGCTGGCCTCGATCGCGATCCCATCCAGCCTGAGCTCCATACCCACGTAGTCGACCGCATAGGAGGCCGCCGCTTCCACCTTATCCGCGATCGCGGTCGCACCGTCAGTGTCGCGCACGCGCACGAAGACACCCGGCTTGTTGTAGAAGGTCTTCTCGTGGCGGAAGAGCACCACCTCGTTTCCTGCTCTGACTTCGTGCTGGCCGGCTTTCAGCTCCACCAGCCGGATGGGCGGAGCGGCGGACTCAGCGAGCTCCTTCTTCGATTCCTCGCTGACGTGAGGACAGTCCTCGAGCTCTACCTGCTTGGCGGCGAGCTTCATCGCGAAGGCAAGGCAGGTCGGGAAGCCGCAGTCCTTGCAGTTGGTCTGCGGCAGCATCTTGTAGATCTGGATACCGGACAACGCCATCATGCTCTCCTTGCCTATGCCGGCTCCGGAAGGGTCATGAGCTCGTCGATCACGTTTCTCACGCGCCGGAGGCTCTCCGGGTGGCGCAGCACGACCGCATCCGCGCCCGCTTCGATCAGGGCAGTGGCAGTCAGCGTCTCCCAGTGCACCGCACGCTTGGCCCAATCACCCCACGCTTCGGGCACGCCCTCGCCCACCTTCGACTCCTTGGCCTTCCATGCCTCGAAGCCGGGATGAACAAGCAGGGGAAGCTGCGTCATGGCATCTCCCTGGAGTGCAGCGAGCCGCAGCCGCTCCATCACGGAGTATCCGTACTCGATCCCGTAGCCCAACGCACCGGTTGTGGGATCCATAACGATCCTGTCCAAGGGCAGACCCATGTCCGTGATCAGAATGTTGAGCTGCTTGGCCAGGTTCACGTCCATGGGTGTGCGGCCCAGCACGAGATGACCGTTGGCCATGGCCGCGGCAACGATGGTCCGGTAGTTCTTGTCCTCGCACAGCCCGAGCACCACACGCTCGCCCTTGGTGGCTTCCGCAACCGGAACCAGGATTTCGTTGTCCACTTCGGCCTGCCCCGGCCCGAGCACGATCAAGGGCAGTCCGGTGGCCTCCAGTACCGACTTCACAACGGTCACCGCGAAGTCCGGCGACACGGGGTTACCATCGCCGTCCTTGAGCAAGAACATCAGCTCGATGAAATCGGCGCCGGCTTCCTCACAAGCGTGGGCCCACGCGGCCGGATCATCGATCACGTCGCGCCATGTCTCGAGCAGCAGGGGGGACCAGTCGTCCGGGCGCGAGGAGCGAATCTCCAGCCCGATCACAGGGCGATGCAGGCTGGGGCTCTCGAAGTGCATGAACGGCAGCGTCTGCTCTCCCCCGATCACGACCTTGGATGCACGCGTTCCTCCATCATCCGCAGTGGCGCCAAGCGTGACGGTCTTCACCGCCCCCGCCCATTTATCCTTGGGGATTTCAACCGGCATGGGTGTTCGCTCCTCAAAGGAGTCTTTTCACTGACGCCCGTTGGCGTCGATTCTCCTTCATAGATCCTATGGATCCGCCACTCGAGTGCTTCCGCAGTCGGCGGATCGTGGTACTCCTCTTCTACACGGGTGACGAGGAGCCCCGGCCGTGGTGGGACGCCGCCACGGCCCAGGGCTCCTCGGTTCCGCCCCCCTGGGGCGTCACGCATGACGCAACGCGCGCGTCAGAAGATGGGGTCCATCGCCAGGGCCGGATGATCGTGCTCCTCGAGCCAGGGGAGCAGATCCTCCACCGTGCCGACGGATCTCTCGTCGGCGATGCGGTCGATCAGGTCCACATCCCCTTCGCGGACGGCCACTGCCTTGAGCTCGTCCGACATCGATTGCTTGAGGAAACTGCTCATCCAGACGACGCGCTTGAAGCCTCCATCCGACGAGATGAACTTGGGACTCACCAGATAGAACTTCCCCACTCCCATGACTCCCGGAGTCTGCATCCCGCCGCCGGCCATGCCAGCCAGCGTGCTGAAGGTCATGCCCGCCGGTGTCATGCTGGTGTCCTCGCGACTCACCACCATGACGCCGTTGGCCTCCGGGATCAGCATCACGATGCACTCGAAGCAGCCACAGGCCGTCATGGGATTCTCCATGATGGAGTACATGGCCACTTCCTCCACTACCCCGTGAGAGCCCAGCTTGGCGTAGTCGTTGGTGCCCTCCCAGTAGCCCTTCTCAGCGTCGATCAGCTTACCCAGCTTGATCGGCTGATTGGGTCCAGTGGGGTTGATGTTGTAGGAGGCCTTGCAGTCCAGCCAGTTGTATGCACCGCACAGACCCAGCCGCTCGGGACTGACGACGCACACGTGGTTCGGAGCGAAGGACTGGCACAGGGTGCACGAGTAGAATTCCTCTACCGCGCTGTCAGTGAGGTCCGCCAGGCGCTTGTTGCGGAAATCGTAGGACTCTCGAGCCCGGGCGAGCTGTTCCTCCAGCTGTTCGGGATCGGTGTAGATCGTGACCTGCACCTTGTCGACGATCGCTCCGAAGTCCGAGTGGAAGCGGGCGTGCAAGATCTTGCCGAAGTGCTCCAGGTCGAACCCGCTTTCTGCCGCCTTGTTGGAGACGCGGATCCAGGCGATGTCCCGCTGGCCAATGTGCTGGATGCCCGAGGCGCCGTTGACGAAGTAGTGGATCTGCCGTTCAAGAACCGGCTCGAAGTCCTCCTCCATCTGCCGACCCGCCACATCCACGACGATGCCCACGTCCATGTGGCCCTGGGCCTCCACCTCGGAGAAGTCCGGTCCGATCAGCTCGATCTTGCCGTCGGTGACGTCACCGAGCTTGGCCATGCGCAGGTATTCGAAGCAGCGGGAGTACTTCCCGCCGAACTCGATACGCATGTCTGCCTTGCGGACGACCTCCCCTTCGAAGGCGGAGCCGTAGGGCACCGGCACGGGCACGTCAGCGATCTGCACCTTCACGCCGCGGACCTCGATGCATTTCTGCACCAGCCGCTCCGCTTTCTCGAGGTCGTCGGTTCCCTCGATCTCGTTGAACGGCATGCTCACCACGTGCTCGTAGGTGGTGATGCCCGTGGGGAGGATCTGTGGGATCACGGTGTCGGCGACGACCGGGAAGCCGAAGTTGATGGCACCCGCGGCAGCAGCGTACTTGAGATCGTCCACCTCACCCAGGGCAAGCACGAAAGCGAAGACGCGGTCCTTGTTGTAGTTGAGGATCTCCCGAGCCTGCCCACCCTTCATGCCGCCGAACGTCAGGGCCGACCGGGTCGCGAAGCCCAGCGCGTAGATGGCGCTGAGGGTGTCGGTGCCAAAGGGGACGGTGTACGTGTCGTACCCGAGCTCGACGCCTTCCTCCGCCAGTTGGTGGATGACGCTGCGCCCGTTCACGTTGCCGGACAGGAAGGTCAGGATGTTCCTGCGCTGGAGCTCGCGCACGATCTTGACGGCCACCTCGTTCGACCTGGCGCATCCGACTATGGCTGCGAAGCCCGGCATGCGCCCGTCCACGAGCTGGATTCCCCAGGAGCGCAACTGGATGTCGTCGATGGCGCCGTTCAGATGCCCGTCCGTGGCGGCCCCGCCCCCACCGTTCCCGTCGGGGCTCGTGAATGCGGTCCCACCCGCGAGCTGGAACCCGGGCATGGGCTCCGGCTGGAGACCGTACACGTAGCGAATCGCCTCGATGATCTCTGCGGCGATCAGGGTGGCCATGCCCGAGTCCAGCGTCTCGCCCAGGTACGGAGTCCAGTGGCGCCGCGAGGGTACGGGGTGTAGCAAGCCCCGGGCATGGGTGAGGATGTCGGGCAGCTGTCCCAGCGTCTCGACCTCCTTGCCCGTCATGCCGAGGATCAGCGGGAGATAATAGGCCGTATTCGGGAAGGCGACGCTCGTCTCGGGTCCCTTCTCTTTCAGGGCCCGATCCAGCATCACCTCTGCTTCGGTGACCAGCGCGTTGGCACCACGAATGGCCCGTGTCGCGATATAACGAGACATGAGTAAAGTGCCTCCTCTATCTCAGTTGGCCTGGCCGTAGAGCGCAGTCCGGCGCTCGGCAAGCGGCAGAGATTCGATTGCTTCGACGCGCGCGTCACCGCTCTGCCCGAATCGAGTCGGGTCGTACTCGGGCAGACCGAGGGCCGCGCGCTTCTTGTCGATGTGATCCAGCGTGCGCCGGATGATCTCCTGTGGGTCGTCGAGGAACTCGAGCTTGCCGCCATAGAGCTCCTCCCAGCCCTCGGCGAAGTAGTTGGAGACCAGGACGCTATCGGGGACTTTCGCCTCCATGCCCTCTACGGGGTTCACACCGCCCATGATGACGTAAGCTCCGGACGCCACGCAGTAGGTCGCGATGGAGAGGGCCTTCTCGCTCATCCACTCCGGTGCGATGCCCACCGCCGGGACCTGGTCGATGTCCTCACCGAGTCCACCCTCCTCGACCATCTGAGTCAGCACGGTGAGGATGCGGGTGTTGTCGACACAGGAGCCCATGTGCAGGACCGGGGGGATCCCCACGGTCTCGCAGATCTCCCTCAAGCCCGGACCCACCTTGTCCAGGCCGGCGTCCCCCAGCAGGAATCCGAGCTTTGCGTTTGCGATGGCGCTGCATCCGGTCTCCACCACGAGCACGTCCTGCTTGAGCAGCTCTTCGGTGATCGTCGTGTGGCTGTAGTCGTGCTGGATGCGGGGGTTGGTGCAGCCGACGATCGCCGCCACGCCGCGGATCCTTCCGGACATGATCGCGTCATTGAGGGGACGGAAGGATGCCCGGTATGTCCCTCCCAGCATGTAGTTGATGTACTCGTGGGAGAAGCCCGGAATGAGGGAGTTCTTGTAGTCCGGAATCTGCGTGTCACCGCGGTTCTTGTAGTTGTCGATGGAGAACTTCAGGATGTCCTTGGCGATGGTAAGAGCGCGGTGCTCGTCGAACTCGATGTGGGTGGCGCCTTTGATCTTCACCTTGGGTGAGGTGGTGACGATCTTGGTGTGGAAGTTCTCGGCCAGGCTGACCAGGGCCTGCATGATGCACTGAACGTCCACCACCATCGCCTCTACCGCACCCGTGAGAATGGCCAGCTCCTGCTGCAGGAAGTTGCCCGCAGCCGGGATCCCCTGTCGCATGAGAATCTCGTTGGCCGTGCAGCAGATGCCGGACAGGTTGATCCCCTTGGCTCCCGCGGCTTTGGCGTACTCGATGATCTCCGGGTCCTGGGACGCCGCGACGATCATCTGGCTCAGCGTGGGCTCGTGGCCGTGCACGATCACGTTCACCATGTCGTCCCGCAGGACACCCAGGTTGGCCTCGCCCAGGAGAGGAGCCGGAGTGCCGAACAGGATGTCGGAAATGTCCGTAGCGATCATGCTCCCGCCCCAGCCGTCGGCGAGGGCGGTACGCACGGCGTGGTGGAGGATGTGGCTCGGCTCCTGGTCGTCGCCCATGTGGGTGCGGTGGAGCGCCTCCACCACCTCCCGGTCCACGCCGCGAGGAGTGACACCCTGTTCTTTCCAGAGCTTCTTGCGCTTCTCCGGGGCTCTGGACACCGGGACGATCTCGCCGCGTTGTTGCCCGAACTGGCTGATGTACAGATCCGCCAGATCGTTGGCGATCTCCGATGGCGAGCGCCCCTCGACCGGAATGTCATAGTGAGCGGCAACGCTGCGCAGCTTGGCCACGTCGCGGATCACGTAGCCCTCGGCCTCCCCGTTGGCCACCGCCTTCAGGGTGAAGGCCATGTCGCGGCCGTGGTCGGAGTGCGCCGCCGACCCCGCTGCGACCGCACGGATGAAATTGCGTGCCTGGATGGTGTCGATGGTCGCGCCGCAGATCCCGGCCTGGCCATCCTTCGTGAGACGACACGGGCCCATCCCGCACAGCTTGCAGCACATCCCCGCCGAGCCGACGTTGCAGGGCGACATCAGATCGGCGCGGCTGAAAGCCGTCGAGAGGCCCATTTCGTCGGCCAGGACCAGCAGCTCCTGAGCTGCCGGGTCGATGGACGCCTCCTGGGGAGTGCGTCTCTTCTTCTTCGGCGGTGTGCGTTTCGTATCTGCCATGTTGAGGACCTCCCTTAGTCATCCATCGTCTGGACCGGGCCCATACCGGGACAAGGCCACAAGGATCTCCCGGAGACGGACACTGCCTGTCCGAAGGCGATCACGTTGCCTACCGTTTCGTACGCTGCGCTGTGGCGGAAGTAGGTGCCGCCGTTGGTGTCCGGGCTGACCGCGGGGATTCCGGACTCCATTGGAACCTGTAGGTCGGCCAGGTACCCTGCCTCATCCAATCGCTGCCTGAGAACCTCTTCGGAGCTCTTCTCCGGGTCGAAGCCCACTTCGACGATCTGAAAGGCACTGGATGCGTCGACGGTCTCCACACCCGGAGCTTCCAGCAGGATTCGCCGGACTTCCAGCACGTGGTGATCACCGTACATCGCGGGAACCTCAAGGACGAGCTTCTTCATGTTCTCACCTGCTCCTACCCGAGTTATGAGAAAGGCCACGTACAACGACGCGGTCCTTCGACTGCAACCCGCCTCACGCCTGGGTCAGGCTTGAAGCCTCTGATCCCGGTTGCCGGGTCCGGTTTCGGCTCTTCTTGGAATAGGCCTCCCCGCCCCCGCGTGTGCAAAGTTCAGGCCCTCCCGGACCGAGAATCCCCAGGGCGAGGGGCTTCGTGAACGGAGCTCCGCCAACCCGAGAGACATGTGGCCACGGAGGGACCCTCTGCTAGCGTCCGAGCGAAGGTTCGAGCTCTTCCCTCGGGCCTTCAAAGCCCCGCTGGCAAGGCGTTCCGGGCTACCTCCAGACGGTTGGATGCTCCGCGCCGACAGTCTTGGGCACGCACACGGCGGTCCCGGATCGCTTGACAGTCTCCGGAAGCCGCCCGGAAACGGCCTTTCTCAAGACCCGGATTATTGTCCCAGAAGTTGACGAAATGTCCCGCCGCCGAGGGCGGTCAGAAAGCCGACTCGAGGGCCGCTCTCCGTGGTTACCCTCAACCGGGGGCAGCAAGCACAGAACTCGCGCGAGGATAAGGACTTGAATTCCTCATCCTTTCCGGCCCCGCAACGTAGGTCCTATTGTGAGCTTCATGAGCGCTCCGCGTCGGGTCCGCACGGTTTGTCCTCGCAACTGCTACGGTACCTGCGGCATGATCGTGACCGTGCAGGACGGTCGCATCACCGGCATCGAGGGGGATCCCCTGAATCCCGCCACGGGGGGAAAGGTCTGCCTGAAGGGAATATCCTACGCCAGGCGGGTCCGTGCCCCCGATCGACTGACTACCCCACTCCGACGCCGATCCCGGGGAGGGTTCGAGGCCCTGACGTGGGAGGGGGCAATCGACGAGATCGCTGACCGCCTCATGCGGATACGCTCGGAGTCCGGGCCCCTCGCCGTACTCTACTACGAGGGCTCCGGAAGCCATGGCGCTCTCGCCGCCCTGTCGGACGCGTTCTGGAATCCCTTCGGTGGATGCACCCGGGCACACGGGGATCTCTGCTGGCCGGCGGGACTCGAGGCCACGCGGCTCACCTACGGGGACAACCGCCACAACCATCCCGCCCGCACACTCGACAGCCGATTCATCGTGCTCTGGGGGCACAATCCCGCGGAGACCAACATCCATCAGATGCGGCTGATTCTCGACGCGCAGGAAGCGGGTGCTCGCGTGGCCGTCGTGGATCCTCGTTCGACCGACACCTCTGACGCAGCCGATCTTCATCTCCAACCGCGACCGGGTACCGACGCGGCGCTTGCGCTGGGCCTGGCAAACGTCATCGTGGAAGAGGGACTACACCACCGGTCCTTCCTGGAGCGTCACTCGCACGGGTTCGACGCCTACGCCCAGCGGATCCGGGAGTTCCCGGTGGACCGTACAGCGCGAATCACCGGGCTGCCCCCGGACCAGATTCGGGAGCTGGCGCTGCGGTACGCAGGAGCGCGGCCGGCGCTCCTGATCGCCGGTTTCGGCCTGCAGCGCCACCGCCGGGCTGGTCAGACCATGAGAGCGGTGGCTCTCCTGCCCGCATTGACCGGCAATATCGGTATCCCCGGGGGCGGATGGCAGTACGTGAACCTGGCGAGCCATTGCCTGCGCCCACCCCTTCTGCCTCCGGAACCAGAGGGACGCAAGCGTTCCTTTCCCACCTCCCGTCTCGGATGGGCCCTCGGGAACCTGGACGATCCGCCCCTCCGGGGTGTCTGGATCGAGAAGGCGAATCCCGTCAGCCAACACCCGCGTACGCGGCGAGTGCTTCAGGGACTCGAGTCGGCAGAGATGGTCGTGGTCGTGGATCAGTTCCTCACAGACACCGCCCGGGCTGCGCATTTCGTGCTCCCCGCGAAGACGCTGTTCGAGCAGGCCGATCTGGTCACGGCCTACTGGCATCCCTACCTCCAGCTCCGGAGCAAGGTGCTGGACCCGCCCATTGGCGTAAGGCCGGAGTCCGAGATATGGCGGGAGCTCTGCCTGCGGTTCGGATTCGAAACCTCCTACTTCGACGGAGCCGACCGGGATCGGCTGCGCTCCATGCTCCCCGAGGGTTGGGATGACCTGTTGGAGCGGCTCGAGGAGGGACCCGTAGATCCATCCGGCCATGGAGAAATCGTATGGGCCGATGGTGTCTTCCCCACGCCCTCCGGCAAGATCGAGTTCGAGTCCCTGGAGGCGGCCCGGCTCTGGGACGTGGACCCCGTCCCAGACTACGCGCCTCTCGCGGAAGGGCATGACTCGCACTGGGCGGACCGTTATCCGCTTCAGCTCATCCAGTGCAAGACTCGCGAGCGAATCCACTCGCAGTTCGGTAACCTGGACTGGATCTACGAGGTGGAGCGTCGGCCGCTTCTGGATATCCATCCCGACGACGCTCGAGCCCGCGGGCTCGGCGATGGTGGGCGGGCTCGGGTGTGGAACGACCGCGGCAGCATCGAGCTTCAGGCGCGCTTCGACCACGGAATCCGCCGCGGCGTGGTGCACGTCATCGAGGGTCGGTGCTCAGACCGTGACCCACTCCTGAACCTCCTGACCGACGATGGTGTCAGCGACATGAACCACGGCGCCGTCTTCTACGAATGCCTCGTCGAGGTTGCGCCGACGTGAGCCACGCAGGGTTCCGCATCGACCTGGGTCGCTGCGTCGGCTGCGGCGCGTGCGTCCTGGCCTGTCGGCTGGAGAACGATCTGGCGCCGAACATCTCCTGGCGAAGGATTCTCTCGCTGAATGCGACGCGGTTGGGGGGCGGTCCGACGGTTCACTTCTCCTTGGCCTGTCACCACTGCGACACCCCCGCCTGTCTCGAGGCATGTCCGTCCGCAGCGTACTGGAAGCGGTCCGACGGGATCGTCCTCTTGGAACCCGATCGCTGTCTCGGATGTCGCTACTGCGAAATGGCCTGCCCCTTCGGCGCCCCTTCGTACGATCCCGCCAGGAGGATGATGACGAAGTGCCACCTGTGCGCGCACCGAGTGGACATTGGACTGGAGCCGGCCTGCACGGCCGCATGCCCTTCAGGGGCTCTGACCTTCGAGCCCGAAGGGACCCTGGCGTCCGACGACTTTCGATCGGCCGGTGAGATTCCTGGCTTCGCCGACCCCGCGCGGTGCGCTCCGTCCCTGCGCATCCGACCGCCCCGAGGAGCGATGCGGGAGCGGCTGTTCCAGGCCCTGGCGGAGGCGATGGAACGTGTCCAGGCATGAGTTCCACGAGATTCCCCTGGTCCTGTTCACGGCCCTGGTCTGCGCCGGCGGGGGGGTCGTCGCGGCCCACGCCCCACTCTGGCTTGGCACGCTACCGTTCGGGACCCCCGCTCCCGGATCTCCCTGGGTCGCCACCTCGCTCCTCGGAGCGGGACTGCTCGTATCCTTGCTCCATCTCGGACGACCGTCTCGCGCGCCCCTGGCTTTGCGACGGGTGGGGCGGAGCCCCCTCAGCAATGAGATCCTGGCCGCTCTCTTAA
>JBDHKE010000063.1:20741-25241 GCA_039586555.1 Gemmatimonadota bacterium
GCCGCGGTCATGCCGCCCGGAGGAGCCGCGCTCGAGGCTATCTGGACCCTGGCCGTGGGGGCCGCCCTGCTCACCTTGCTGACTCTGGGCCGAGTCTACCGTCTCGGCGGGCAGGAGGGGTGGAGTCGGGGCGCGATGGCGCACCCCCTGATGCTGGGGATCGCTTTCGGACTTCTGGCGTTCATTCCCCACCCCTGGAGGCCGGAGGAGGGCTGGACGCTTCCCTGGATCCTCCTCTTCCTGATCTTCGGTGGAGATGGCGCTCTGCTTCTGGTCCGGGCCCGTTCACTGGACCGCGCACGCGCCTGGGCGATGCCCACCCATCCTGGCCTCTTTCGCCATCGGCCGCTTCTCCTCATGACCAGGCTGGTCCTCACCAACCTCGCGCCAGCCGCCCTTGTGCTGTCGAACACGCGGGCACTCGCGCTGGTGGCTCTGACTCTGGGGCTTCTTCTGGACCGCTTCGCCTTCTATGGGCTGGCGCTGAAACGGACTACCGAGGCGGAAGTCGTCCGGGCAAACGCCACGATTGCGGCGCTCACCGGTTCGAGCCGGGATTCCGGCCCGGGGGTAGAGCGACCCCTGCACTGACATCGACAACGTCACGCCCCGTATCGCGAGCCGAACGGGGTACCCATGAGATACCCACCGAGTCCCCGACGCGGGACACTCCTTCAAGCGGGCCTGATCCTGCTCTCCGGAGCGATCCTTTATCCCGTGACCTCGCCGCCTCCCCTCTTTGCTACCTCGCCGAAACGCGGAGAGTGAACTCCCCGGTTTCGCTAGCGCTGACGGCGCTTACGATTACCCGATACGTTCCGGTCTCCGCAAAGGTGTGCTCTATGCGCGAATTGAGATCTCCGGCGCTGTCGTCGTCGGACAGGGGCGTCTCGATCCCGGGGCCTACAAGATAGAGGTAGCTGTCAAAATCCTCCGATATGAGCTCCACCACGACGGAGGTGCCCGCGGTACCGTAGAGGGCCCATGCCTGACCACGACGTCCGTCCACCGCCACGGGGTCCCGATCCGTCAGGACGCCTTGAGCTGTTCCGCCCATCTCGGCGATTCGGTCCTCCGTCGGAAGGGTGTTCGGGTCGACCGGCTCTTCGACGCGCAGGGTGTACGCCCCGTATGAGGAGCTGCTCACGGCGCTGGCCACGACCCGGTACGCGTCGTTCTGGGGAAATCGGAACTGGATCCGCGCGTTGAGGTCTCCGGCACCGTCATCATCCGTCAAAGCCGCACTGAGGCCTGGTCCGACGACGTAGAGATACGCGTCGAAGGCATCGGACTCCAGGGTGACAACGACCTCTTTCCCCTCTTCTCCGTCGAGAGCCCAAGCCTGAGCGGCCTGGCCATCCCCGATCACAGGGCTCCCCGGCGCCAACTCTCCGAATGCCGGCTCTCCCATTCGCAAGGACCGCCCCTCAGTGGGCAAGGCGGTAAGGGTTCCAGGGTCGATGCCCCCGCACGGATAGCTCAGAGGAGGCTCCGGCTGACTGGAGGCCCGCAGGGCATAGACACCGGTACTTCTGGATCCCACCGAGCTGGCCACAACATGATACTGGCCGTCCTCGAGGAACGTGAGGGTGATTCGAGCATGACACGCACCACCCGAATCATCGTCCATGAGCGTCTCGGACAGACCAGGGCCGACGACGAACAGATACGCATCGAAGTCGTCGGACATCAGGTCGATCGTCAACGACTGGCCCTGCGTCCCCTGGAGCGCCCACGCGTCCAGGTAATTGCCCTCCGCCGAAACATAATCGGAGCTGGAGAGAGCTCCCTGAACCTCGCCACCGGCTGCGAGGGTTCCAGTAGGATCCAGGAGTGAGAGAACGGGGGTTCCTTGGGCGCACACCGACGCCGGCAGCACAGTCAGCCCGAAGAAAACGCACACCAGGTAGCGGATCGCGGTGCCAGGCCGTGATTCCCAGAACATGACAACCTCACTGCAGGAGATGCACCGGACTTTTCTACACCAAAGAACATGGCACATCGAGGTCCCGATGCATAGCGGAGGGAGCTGCCGATTCATCACTCGGCGATGTCGAGGTCGGAAGAGAGGCGCTATGAGTGGGCCCCGGGCGCGAACCCGTGTCCCCACGGCTTCCAGGCCGGAGAAGCCTGGACGGTCCATCACGGATCCCGGGACAGTCGCGTCCAGCTTTGGAATCACACGGGGATCCCCCGACCTACAGGGACTCCCGCAGAGCCTCACTAGATCTTGTCGAGGATCCAGCTGAGGACGAGCTTGATCAGTCTCTTCAGAATGTGCAGCATACGGGTCGCACGTAGAGTGGTCGTCGTCGTGTCAAACCCCACTACGCGCCGGAAGGTGCCAGAGTTTCCGGATGCGACAGGCGGAGCGGAACTCTGTCAGCGCACGATCATCGAAGGCTGACTCGGCTCCGTCGGACCGGCCGCCTCAGCCGGAATGGCATCCAGCGCCTGCTGCAGATCCCGGACGAGGTCCTCCTGATCCTCACAACCCACTGATAGACGAATCAGGTTGTCAGTGATTCCAGCCGCCTCCCGGTCTTCGCGGCTCATGCACGCATGGGTCATCGAGGCGGGGTGTTGAATCAGGGTCTCCACTCCACCCAGGGAGACGGCGAGCGTTGCGAGGTTCACCGACTCCATCACCACACGTCCCCCCGAGAGCCCGCCCCTCACCCCGAAGCACAGGAGCGCTCCAGGGCCATCCATCTGTCGCTCCGCCACCTCACGCTGGGGATGATCGGGATCCCCGGGATATCGCACCCACTCGACGGCCGCATGGCGCCGCAAGAGGTCGCACGCGGCCACGGCGTTTCGTTGCGCCTGCTCCATGCGAAGCCCCAGGGTCTTGAGGCCCCGGTGCACCAGCCAGGCCTGGTGGGGGTCGATGCATCCTCCGTGGTGGTTCAGCGTTCCTCTGAGAATCCGCGTCTGCTCCTCGTCGGACGTAACGATGATACCCGCGACCACATCCGCATGGCCGTTCAGGAACTTCGTCATGCTGTGAACCACGATGTCCGCACCATGCTCCAGGGGACGTTGCAGCACCGGAGTGGCGAAGGTGTTGTCCACCACGAGCCTCAGACCGTGCTCCCTCGCGATCTCCGCGCATCCGGCGATGTCGGTGAGACGAATGGTGGGGTTCTCCGGAGTTTCAATGAAGAGAAGTCGGGTGTCGGGACGGATCGCGGCGCGGACCCGATCTAGGTCGGAGGTGTCGACGAAGTCGGCTTCCACACCGAAGCGGGAGAAGTGCTTTTCCACAACCACCCGTGAGGGCCCGTAGAGGGCATCTCCCCCCACCATGTGGGCCCCTGCTTCCAGATACGTGAACAACACGTTAACGATCGCCGCCATGCCGGAGCCCGTGGCCAATGCGGCGTGCCCCCCCTCCAGGGAAGCGACGGCTTCCTCCAGCGCGGCCACCGTGGGATTCCCCATGCGGGTGTAGATGAAGCCGTCCTGTTCACCCGCGAAGCGGGCGGCTCCCTGCTCCACCGACTCGAAGACGAACGTCGAGGACTGGTAGATGGGAACGGATATGGCACCATGAAGGGCGTCAGGGTGGGCTCCGCCGTGGACCGACTGTGTCTTGAATCTCGTTTTCCGCTCCTGCACTGCTCACCCTCCTCGGTCTTGCTGCGATTTCCCTTCCCTCGCTGGCTCCATCGCCCCGCGGGACGAATCCGGCTCCGATCTCACCAGCGCTAGTCTCCCGCCACCCCTACCGTTGGGGGAGGGGCGTCAGGTACTCCCGGCCGACGGCTCAAGCCCGCCGGCCCTTCCACGAGGGCCGCGGGGCGCCGGCGCCGACGAAGGCGGATCGCGTCCAACACCAGTTCTCTCCTCAGTAGCTGGATCGCTCGAGCCGGGTCCACCCCCTTGGGGCACACCCGCGAGCACTCCCCGGCGAAATGACAGCGCCACGGGCCCGACTGCCCTGCAAGGACCTCCCGCCGGGTCAGGAAACCGTCGTCCCGGCTGTCGCGGTTGTAACGCTCCGCCTGGGCCAGAGGCATCGGTCCGGAGTACGACGGGTCGGTTGCGCACGTGGGACAGGCCGCCACGCAGCAGCCACACTTGATGCAGTACGAGAACTGGAGGTAACGCTCCATCTCGTCGGGAAGTTGACGAAACTCGGCGGTGGGATCACGCATCTCGTCATCGTCGCTGCGAATGATCCGGGGCAGCATGGCGCTATGCGCATCGAACATGGAGTGGAGATCGGGGACCAGATCCCGGACGACATCGAAGTTTGGAAGCGGCTCCACGGACACCACCCCCCTCCCCAACTCCATCACCTGCGTGTTGCACGCCAATCTGGGCTTTCCGTTGACCATCATGCCGCACGACCCACAGATGCCCATGCGGCAGGACGACCGCCAGCTCAGACCGGGCTCCAGGATCTCCTTGATGGTCCACAGTCCGTCGAGCACGGTCATTCCGTGTGTGTACGGGATGCGGTACGTGCTCCAGTGCGGCTCGCCGCCCCGGTCC
>JBDHKE010000376.1:0-2022 GCA_039586555.1 Gemmatimonadota bacterium
CTCATCAAAGGCGTTCTCTACCTTCTCAGCCTCCTGGTCGTCGTTGCTCTGACTCACGCCGCCTTTCTTCTCTTCGTCTTCAGCTGGGAGGAAATCCGGGAGCTCCACAGCCTGATGTCCGTGCGGTTGCTGGTTTCCCTCACCGCATTTCTCATTCTCAGTCACATGGGTTTGGCGTTCATCCTGGAGGTCCGGAGAAAGGTCGGACCCGGGAACCTGGGTGCCCTCCTCACCGGCCGTTATCACCGGCCTCGAGAAGAGAACCGGGTGTTCCTGTTCCTCGACCTCAAGGGCTCCACCACTATCGCCGAACGTCTCGGCCATACCCGATACAGCCAGTTCATCCGCCACTGCTTTCACGACCTCACCGAGTCCGTCCTCTCCTTCCAGGCACAGATCTATCAGTTCGTTGGTGACGAGGTCGTCCTTACCTGGCCCCAAAACAGGAGCAAGGCCGGCGGAAAGAGCCTGGATACTTTCTTCGCCTTCCGGGATAGCCTCCGGGACAAGCGAGACTGGTACCTGGAGGAGTTCGGAGTTGCGCCGGAGTTCCGAGGGGGAGTGGAAGAGGGCTCGGTCACCGTGACCGAAGTGGGAGACATCAAGCGCGAAATCGCCTTCCACGGCGACGCCTTGAACACCGCTTCCCGCCTACTGGATCTCTGTCGTGAGTACGATGCGGCGGTTCTGGTCTCGGGGCGAATCCACGGGCAGATCGCACAAAACCCGGGTCTCACCACGCAACCTCAGGGTGAAATCACACTACGAGGAAAGACCGAGCCGGTGGCCGTCTTCGGCGTGGAGGCGGTGGTGGCTTGAGGGACCCTTACCGACGACCACGTCCAGCTGTTCGGCGGTAGCATCGACCTGAGCAACCTGGTCTTTCGCGATGACCAGGAGATGATACCCGTGGTCGACCTCCGGTCCGGGGGGCGTGTGCGAAAACCGGTGCCGGTGCCCTGAGATCACCAGGTCCACCCCGGCTGCGTTGGCTGTCCGTACCCAAGCATCCGATCCGTCAGACAGCCACCCCCAATGCGGCTGGTGCATGACGATCACCCTGAAAGGTGCTTCGGCCATCCTCGCCTCAGAGTCCACGTGCTGCTGGAACCACTCCAACTCCTGGGCTCGATAGGGGCCGGTCCGGTTCAGCTCGGCGTAGACGTTGGTGTCGTCCGCCTTGTCCTCGCCGGTGTCGAGAACCATCAGGTGCACGGGCCCGGCGTTCCTGGCGTAGTAGAAGCGTCCTTCCGGCGTTGGGACGTAGTCCATGAGTTGCCGAGCGAAGGCGCCCCGGAGCTCGTGGTTGCCCCGGGCGAGGAAGAGAGACTTGGAGTGCGACAACGGGGCGATCGTCGGTCGGAGCCAGGCGCGGAACAGGTGCTCCTCACTCCGGATCCAGTGGAAGGCGTCCCCAGCGTGAACCAGGAACTCCGTCGATTCCCAGTCGATGGCTCCGTTCAGCCTGCCGATCAGCTCCGTGTCTTCATGGGTGTCCGTCACCACGCTGAACGTAACGGACGGACTCGATCGATCGAATGTCCTGAAGCGGTGTGGACCACTCCGGGCATCCCGCCCCTTCTCGGGCCAGTAGGCATTGAGCTTCACCACGCCCGTTGTCACCACCTCATAGGAATAGGTGGTGCCGGGTAAGAGCTCTCGAAGGTGCACGACGTGCCGAGTCCCTACAGGGACCAGGCCATCCACCTGTGGCTCGGCCACCGAGGTCAGGTCGTCTCCGACTCCGTAGCGGACCTTGGCGTGGCTGGGGGTGTCGGTGAGCCAAACGATGGTGGCGGTGGTCTCGCCGGTGGCCACCAGATAGGGCCCCTCGGTGATGACCGGACTGGCTTCCACGACCCTGAAAGGCTCTTCCTGGGCGGAAACCGGGGCGGCTACCCACCATACCGCGACGAACAGGGACATCGCTCGGAAAGTCATGGGGCGAAGCTAGTTGGCGGATCGGTTTCGCCGCAACGTCGCGAGACGCGCCCAAGAACCTTAGAATCCCGGCTTGTTGCC
>JBDHKE010000064.1:0-10205 GCA_039586555.1 Gemmatimonadota bacterium
TAGAAATACGTGGTGGAGGGGCTGAGGCCCGTATCGCCGTAGCTCGTCTCGTCCACGCCCGGCGTCGCCACCGTGCTCCACGTCCCCCCGGCTCCCGTCTTCCGCTGCAGCCGGAACTCGGTCTCGTTGTCCGACACGTCCTGCCACGTCACCTGCACCGCCGTGGACGAGGTGGCCGTCGCGGCCAGGCCCGTCGGCGCAGCGGGAGCCTGAGGGACCAAGGAACCCGCGAAGTGGGCTTCACCGGCCTTCCCTACTCCCACGGACAGACTCTGCTCGGTGATCGGGAAGCTGTACTGGGTCGGATCGAAGCCGGAAATCTGAACGGTGTAGTGTCCTGACGACAGATCCTCGAAGGAGTAGCCTCCTTCCTCGGAGGAGCTCATAGCCCGGGACTCGGGCCCTGAAAGGGATACGGTCACGCCCGCCACGCCGGCACCATCCGCAGTCACTGTGCCTAGAATGGTCGAGTTCCGTTTCTTCGAGCCGCGGAAGTCGGCCCGCACCACCTGCCCCCTCTGCGTTACTACGACGATCTTGGAGGTGCTCTCGAACTCCGCCTCTGCGGGATAGTCGCTCAGACTCACTGTGTGGCTACCGTATTCCACCTGTGGGAATCGGTATCCGCCCGCTTCATCGGTGGTTGTGGAGCGTCCCGACAACTGCACCTCTACGCCGCCGAGGCCAGCTCCCTCGATGCTCACTACGCCCTCGACAATCCCCTCGATGGGTCGGGATTCCTCCTTCTCTGGAGTGGTTAGATCCCCGGAGTCGCAGGTGGTGAGTGAGATGGACAGGACTGCAGCGACAATCGAAAGGGCAGCTCGCTTTGCGGACATAGCGCGGCTCGGATCGGATTCGGGTACCGGGTCGTTCGCCGGGCTTCCCAGACACTCTTCCGATCTCGGCGCTTTCGGTCAGTCAGGAAAAGCACGACGTGCCAGTCGGGGCCGAAGGCTGCAACGAGCACGCCATGGCCTGCCCGATTGCACGAGCCCGCCAGAGGTCCGATCAGACGGGTTTCCCGAGCGCCATGGCCCCCAAACCGAGCGTGCGGAGGGAAAGTCGGGAGGGAAATCTTTGCCGGATCCTGCCGGTTCCGAGCCCTGGCAGCCCCGGAGAGTCGCGGTTCACCCAGCAGCGCGCCCCGCACGAGCCGCCGCAGGGGTCCTGTTGCCGCTCTTCGCCCCCGCGCTCTCCTGTTGCCGCTCTTCGCCCCCGCGCTCAGGTGTCGCGGACGGTCGTGCGACTCATGTGAAGTGGCAGGCTGCGGCGTCTTTCGGCCTTGCGTTGGCCTGTCGCGGAGAGTCGCACGAGCCGCGTCAGGCGGCGCGAGCGTCGAGGCGACCCGGCTTCACGGACGGAAGACGTGCTCGTTGTGCCAGCGAAGAAGCTCTGGATCCGGACGGAGATCACTCTTCTCCGGAATCCGCACCTCGGAGTCATGGAGCGACGAGTATCCATGACCTTCCGGTTCTGCCTGCTGCAGTGCCGAGCTTACCCGCACACGGTATTGAGGAGAGATGGTCAGGTAGCCGGTATTGAACAGCTTGCGAAGATCCGCCCTCAGGAGGATGCCGTTCCGAACGTAGTGGGCCGAGCTCTCCTCCATGGGTCGAATCACCGCCGCCTCCAAGGCTGGGAGAGCTGCCTCTCCGCTCACGGCGCAACGCCGTCGATACACGTCGGCGATCACGGCCTGGAAGGTCCCCTCACCGATCCGTCTGGGGCGAAAGAGGGGATCTCCGTAGCCTCCGGGGAGGTCCAGCTGGGAACCATCGAGGGAACGCCCGCCCCAGGGTCCCCCCACCTGAAGCCGGTAGACCACCTCTTCCCAGAGGCGTCTGCCCTCCCTTTCGCGCAGGTCGTAGGTTCGGCCCCGGACGTTGGGGTGCCATCCCGGGGGGTCCGAGATCCAGCGATCCTCCGGCCAGAAGAAGGGCTCCACCAGCAGGATGCAGCCGATAACGTAGTCTTCTGCCGGACGGGGTGACTCTCGGCGGAGTCGCTCGATCCCCTGTCGGAGGTCGAGGAGCGTATGGGCACCGTTCCTCCCCCCGAAGAGATCCCAAGCGACAGAAGCCGGGAGCTCGGTGTAGTGCTCGAAGAACCCGCCACCCGCGATAGCGTTGAAGGGCGTCTTCAACTTGAACAGCAGCGGATCACCTCGTTCGAGCACGCCGAAGTGACCGCCCCACGGATGAGGGGTCCAGAAGTTGACTTCGTCAATCCGGCCCTGCCTCGATACAGAGTCGAACCACGGCTTCTCGGTGGCGGTGGCGTACGCGTTCAAATCGGCTTCCGTTTCCTTCCGCCCGAGAAAGGCCCGCCGAACGAGCAGGGTGCGCAGGCCCCGGCCTCGCGAGTACTGTCGTCCGTCCAGCTGGCCCGACCCATCGATCTCTCGAGCTTCTCGACACGCATGAATGGCCGCGCGCTTCCACGCGGGACAATAGCACGATGGTATAGTTATACAATGGCGGGAGCGCCGGGGAAACGCGCCCTGAAGGATCTGTCCTCCAAAGAGGACGATCTCGCCGACGTCAAGGCTGGCGTGCTGACGACCGATCCCTCTGCAGGATAATAAGTTACGTCCCTAATGACCCATCCGGGCACGACCCCTGCGAACCTGCGGGGATGAGCGCAGGTGCGGTCGCCGCCAAACGCGCTCCGCAACACCCAACGGCAGGAGAAAGGGGGCGGTCATGAGGTACACGGTGTTTGGACTCGTTGCTGCGTTCGCGGTCTCCGCGGTTCAGCCGGCGACGGCGTCGGCCCAGTACCGCGCGGGCGTCTACGCGGGATGGGGTGTGGAGGTTGGCGTGGATCGGGCACCCAGGCCTCGTAGGCCCGTAGGGGTGAAGAGGTACGAAGCCGCCCCCTCGTTCTGCAGGACCGGGCGAGGGCACCCGGTCTACGGGTGGAGGTGGTGTGTGGAGAAGGGGTATGCTTCGTACTCCCATGTCCGCCGGTATCCGTCGGAGTGGCGGTCCGTGCGCTGGGGGAACATCTATTTCTACGACTCTCCGGCTTCCGGACGCGGCTGGTATGCTCGAGGAACCCGTCACACGCTCTGGGACATCGTGGGTGACCGGGTGTACGACCGTCTGGAGCGCCACCGATCTCGCCTTGGGGTGCGAGGAGTGTTGACGGGGGTGTGGGTGGATCGCGGTGTCGATGCGTTGGCCCTGCAAATCCGAGCTGGCCCGATTCCCATCGCCGAGCTCATCGACTTCAATCTCGATGGGCGCATCGACCGGGTGCTCCTGAGACGCTCGTTCCGGTAGAGCGGACCCGGGCTAACCCAGGGGGATCCGCAGGGAAGCCCCGCCGCTCTCGGGCGGCGGGGCTTCCCACTCTTCCCTCGCACCGAGGTGGACGGCGGGCTCGCCGAAACAAACTCGTCCCTGCATATTGTCCGGCCATTCTTGGGCCCCCTTCTCCATCTCCCCGGCTCGCAGGAGGGAGGACTGACACCCATGCCCGGTCTCGCACCGTTCCACCCGATCCTCGTCCATTTCGTGATTGCCCTCCTGGTGGCGGGCGTGCTCTTCCGGCTCGTCTCCCTGACGGGGAGAGCCAAGTTCACGGGTCCGTCCGCCTCGACCCTCCTTCTTCTGGGAGCCTTCTTGACCCTCCCGGCGGTGAAGTCAGGTGAGGACGCCCACGGGCCTGCGGAGCGAGTTCCGGGAGCCCGACAGGCGGTGATGGAACACGAAGAGTGGGGGGAGCGCACCCGCAACCTCTTCCTGGGCATCGCGACGCTGGAACTGCTGGCTCTGGCCCTGGCCAAGAGCCGTCACCAGCAAAAGATCCTTGCGCTGTCCGCTCTCGCGGGGCTCTTGGGGCTGTTCGCGGTCTACGAGACGGGGCAGCACGGAGGCGAGCTGGTCTATTCGTACGCCGGGGGAGTCGGGACCCGTACCGGCCAGGCGGAGGACGTGGAACGTCTCTTCCTGGCGGGACTCTACCACCAGGCCATGCAGGACCGGTCTGAAGGTCGCTCACAGTCCGCCGCCCACCTGATTGAAGAGATGGACCGCCGTTTTCCCGGCAACCTCGAAGTGCAACTCCTGAGGGCCGAGTCCTTGATGGAGGATCAGTCGGATGGCGAGGGGGCCCTGGCCGTGCTGGGGGGAATGACCCTTCCCCGGGGAGATCGGCGGCTCCTACTTCGCCAGAGGGCGCTCACCGCCGATGCCCTCGTCCTTCTGGGGAGAGCGGATGAAGCGCGATCGATCCTGGAAGATCTCGCCGAAGAGTTCCCAACGAGCCAGACCGTGCGGAGCCGGCTGGAGAGGTTCGAAGGGATCCCCTAGGCGGCGACCGGGCCAGCCAGTCGTGAGCCCCGGCCCTACTCGGTGTCCCTGTCGCCCCGAGTCGCCAGCAACCGGAGTCCTTGCTCCACCACCCGATCGTAGAAGGACTCCAGAGCCGGGTTCACGCCACGGCACCCCGCCACCACGTCCCGGGTCCATTCGATGTAGGACCTGCGCTGGTCGTCGTCCCATTTCTTCGGCGGACGGTACGTAACGTCCTGGACGTTGCAGATCTTGTCGCCGAGCTTGATGAGCTTGGCACGATCGGAAAGAACGGGAGCCCGCTCGACCTGTAGCCGCTTCCGCTCATCCTTCGGAAGCTCCTTGTCGTCCGTGACCTCCTCCACGACAGCGCGAACGATCGACCCGAATCGCTCCTCCAGCTCCTCCGGCGTGGTTTCGGTGTCCTCGATGGTGTCGTGAAGGACCCCGCCCATCAGCGTTACCACGTCGTCGATTCCTCCCACGTGGGTCAGCACATGGGCCACCTGAATCGGGTGGTTGATATAGGGAGACGCCTCCACGTCCCTCCGCCGCTGGACCCGGTGCTTGTGGGCGGCGAACTCCACCGCCGCCAGGAGTCGGTGCAAATCAGAAGCCCCGTCCAGCGACCCCACGAGGAGGGGAGCGCCTGGGCCGTTTCGGTCGCCAGGGTCCATGAGGTCCCGCGGCTTCTCGTCCTTCATCGGCCAATCCGGCCCATTCCCGAGGCGGAGGGCACTCTGCTCACCGAACACTCCGAATCACGACCTGGTCGTCCATGAACAGGGGGATCATCACCCGGCCACGGGTCCGATCGTAGCCTAGATCCGCGGGAGCGTTCAACCCCTCGGCGACGGTTTCCAGGCTGCCCGACGCTCCGACTCGGAAGACCGCCGACGCGCCCCAGCTCGACATCACGTAACTGCCGTCCTCGAGGAACTCGATCCCGTCGAGTTGGCGGTCAGACCCGGGCCAGACGATCTCGCGCTCGCCCTCCGCGATGCGGTAGACCTCTCCCGAGCCAAACGTCACCACATAGATGCCGTCGGGACCTACGGCGACCCCGTTCGGCGCACCCAGATCCTCGCCGCTGGCCAGCTCCTCGATCTGGCCCCCGGACAGCCGGTACACAGCGTCGGTCCCCGAAGGCGTCAATCCTTCCTCCCCGGCCTGCATTCCGGAGTCCGTGAAGAGGAGCCCGCCCCCCGGTGCCGAAGCCACATCGTTCAGGAACGTGGCTCCATCGATACACCAGGATTCCGCGGCCTCGCCAGTATTCAGATCGAAGCTGCGGAGGCAGTCGATGTCGGTCACGTAGAGGCGATCACCCGCGATGGCCATGCCCTTGGGAGCGGAGAGCTCCACTGCCTCGTCCGCCCCATCGATCCAGCGGAGATCCAGGACCTGCCCATCGGGTGAAACCCTGGAGATGAAGCCGTTATCGTCCTTCTCCAGTGGGCCCCCGTTGATGTTGGAAACCAGGTACACGTCCGATGAGGAGTCGTGAAGCACGGATTCCGGGGTGCTGAACCCGACGTCGCCGATGACCACGGAACGATCCTCCCCCTCCGCCGCGGCTCCAGCCTCCATCGTAGCTGCCCCCGCCTCCTCCTGAGGAGGTTCCCCCCGCTCCCCCCCGCAAGCTGCCAGGCCCAACACGACCCATGGGATGACGGTGGACAGGGCGAGGGGCGACGGACAACGCCGATTCAGTAGCGGTCTCATTACAGTCTCCTCTCCGAAGCTGCGGTCGTTACGCGACTCCAAAGCTGCGGCCACGTACGCGGCGCGTCAGCCTGAATGGTTGTCTCAACGAGGGAAGAAGTCCACGGGCTGATTCCGGCGATCCGAGTCAGGACCGAAGGCGCGTCTCCCCATTGAACGCCGTGATGCGCTCGTCCCAGGCGGCAACAAGGTCCCTCAGACCCCGCCAGAACTCCTGGCCTCGTCGCACCCCGAAGTCCTCCAGCGACACACCCTGCTGCTCCACCCAGGTGAAGTAGCCCAGGTTGAAGATCCGGTCCCGATCGGTGGGCGACAATTCGAGCAGGTGTCGGGTGTCGACCCTCAGGAGGCACTCTTCGAACGTCCGCTGGGCCGTCCGGGAGTCGAAACCGCCGGCGAAATGCTTGCGGACCGCTTTCTCGATCTCCGTCGAATACAGCTGCGCGCCATCCGTGGCCACCGTAACCAGAGCCTCGGCCGGCCCCAGGCCGAGGTGCTTCGAGACCTGGATACACGCCAGGACGTTGCAGATGCTGGAGAGCCCCAGATGGGAGAGGGCCTCCACGGTGTCGGGGGCAAGGTCGCGGTCGTTTACCAGGTGTCGCCGACCTGCCTCCGTGTTGAAGAGCACGTTCAGGGAGTCGGTGCTCACATCGGAGACCGCCGTCACCAGGTCCGTATTCGTCACGTTGTGGATCAGCGGAATGTGCTTGTCGCCGATGCCCTGGATATTGTGCTCGCCGAAGCCGTTGTAGAGCATGGTCGGGCACTCCAGCGCTTCCACCGCCACGGTCCGCGACCCGAAGCGCTCCTTCAGATAGTCCCCAGCAGCGAGAGTGCCGGCTGAACCGGAGGCGGACACGAACGCGGCCAGCTCCAGCTCGGGCTGGCCTTCCCGCTCCTTCAGAAGAACCCGTTCGGCCGCCTGCCCCGTGCAGAAGAAATGGGCCAGGTGGTTGCCGAACTCGCAGAACTGGTTGATCACGACGTTGGCGGGATCGCGGCTCAGCCGGGCGCATTCGTCGTAGATTTCCTTGACGTTGCTCTCGGACCCGGGGGTACGGATGATGTCGCCAGGCTCCGAGACCCACTCCTCCAGCCAGCGAAACCGTTCGGCGCTCATCCCCTCAGGAAGCACCGCCACCCCTCGACACCCCATGATGCGGGAAACGGCGACCCCACCCCGGCAGTAGTTTCCCGTGGATGGCCAGACCGCTCGGTGCGCCACGGGATCGAACTGTCCGGTGACCAGACGGGGAGCCAGGCACGCATACGTTGCCAGCACCTTGTGGGCCCCAATCATGGGAAAGCGGTCGCCCAACAAGACCAGGATCGGACTCGGAACTCCGGTCAGCTCCCTCGGCAGGACCAGATACTCCGGCAGATCCACGCGAGCGCTTCGGTCCATTCCGTTCTGCCAGTGGATGCGAAACAGGTTGAGCGGATGGGGCGCGTCCGGGTGGACGCCGCTCAACGCCTCCTGGATCGCTTCGGGAATGCGCTCGGGCTCCATCAGCTCGGCGAAGGTGGGGAGACGGATTCCACCCTCGCGGCAGCGGGCCACGGCATGGTCATACACCGAGCGATCGACAATGTGGGTATCGAGCCCGAGATTTGTCGTCGCGTGTGTCACCTCAACCTCGCTTGAAGGGACTCCGACCCGGTTGCTGTGGCTTCGCAGGAGCGTGACGGTACAGCAGTTTGAGCCCCGCTCGGGACCGCAGCAAGAAGGGACTTCGATCCGCGGGGCTGTGATCCAGGGAACCGTGAAGCCCCCGCGCCGGCCCCCCTGACCTCTACCGACTTGTGGTCCGAGCGACTCCGCAACTAATCTCCGTGCCCCGAGCCAGTACACGACCGGCTCCCACGCCCACCACCGTCCGGAGGATTCGGCCCATGAGAGCCCCCAGACCTGCCCCCCTACTCCTGTGCCTCCTCGTCGCCGCAGAGCTCGCACCGCTCCAACTCCGTGCGCAGCAAGGCTCCCCACAGGAGTATCAGGAGCTGGCCCGGGAGATCTTCGAGCAACTCGTTGAGATCAACACGACGCACAGCGTGGGGAGCACCACCGAGGCCTCCGAAGCCATGCGGGCACGCCTGTTGGCGGCCGGCTTTCCGGAGTCGGACGTGGTCGTGGTAGAGCCGGCGCCGCGCAAGGGCAACCTCGTTGCTCGGCTTCGCGGAAGAAGCACGGGCCGGAGGCCGATCCTACTCCTGGCCCACATCGACGTGGTGGAGGCCGATCCCGCGGACTGGACTCTTCCCCCGTTCGAGTTCATCGAACAGGACGGCACCTTCTACGGCCGGGGGGTCGCGGACGACAAGGACGAAGCCGCCATCTACGTCACCAACCTGATCCGCATGAAGCAGGAGGGCTTCGTGCCGGACCGCGACATCATCGTGGCCCTCACGGCAGACGAAGAGGGGGGACCGGTCAACGGAGTCCAGTGGCTCCTGGAGAACCGGCGAGATCTGATTGACGCGGAGTTCACCCTCAACGAGGGCGGCGGCGGAACGCTCGTCGACGGAAAGCGGATCTCGAACAACGTTCAGGCCAGCGAGAAGAAGTACCAGAGCTTCATCGTCGAGGTCACCAACCCCGGCGGCCACTCCTCACGGCCGCGCGATGACAATGCCATCTACGAGCTGGCCGAGGCCCTCATTCGCATCGGAAAGCACCGTTTCCCGGTGAATCTCAACGAAGTCACCCAAACCTACTTCCAGCGCACTGCAGAAATCGTCGAGGTGCGGCTCGGGGAAGCCATGCGGCGGCTGGTGTCCGAGCCTACCAACGAGGAAGCCGCAGCCATCCTCTCGGAAGATCCCGGCTACAACGCGCGAATGCGCACCACGTGCGTCGCCACCCTGCTGGAGGGCGGGCACGCACCCAACGCGCTGCCGCAGAGGGCACGGGCAACCGTGAACTGCCGCATCCTTCCCGACGAGTCTCCTGACGACGTGCGGCGTGCGCTGGTCGAGGCCGCAGGAAACCCAAATGTCTCCATCACCCCGGATGACGAAGCCGTCGACAGCCCTCCCTCACCCCTCACCCCGGAGGTGCTGGGCGCGATCGAGCGGATCACACAGGAGATGTGGCCGGGCACGCCAGTCATCCCGACGATGAGCACCGGCGCGACCGACGGGCTGTATCTCCGCAACGCCGGAATCCCGGTCTACGGCGTCTCAGGCCTCTTCTACGGCGACACGTATTCCCATGGGATGAACGAACGGATTCCGGTGGAGTCGTTCTACGAAGGACAGGAGTTTCTCTACCAGCTGGTGAAGGCGCTGTCCGCTCCGGGGGTGAGTTGAAGATGGGGATACGCAGATGAGGGTACGCCTCCGTTCCGGTCTGCTCATCCTCCTCCTGGCAGGAGCACACACGACCATGTCTGCGCAGCAACGGCCAGAGCCCGACGAGGTTCCAGTAGTGGAAGCCACCATCTCTGAGCTTCAGGCGGCCATGACCCAGGGCCGCATCACGGCTGTCGATCTGGTGGAGATCTACCTCGCCCGGATCGAGGCCTACGACCGAGCTGGCCCCGAGCTCAACGCGATCACCCGCGTCAACCCCTTGGCCCGGCAGGAGGCCGAGGCCCTGGACCGGGAGCGGCGGGAGCGGGGAGCCCGGAGCCCGCTCCACGGGATCCCGGTGATCATCAAGGACAACTTCGACGTTGCTGGGATGCCCACGTCCGGCGGATCCATGGCCCTCGCCGGGCTGCTGCCGCCGGACGACGCATTCCAGATCCGGAAGCTCAAAGAAGCCGGCGCCGTCATTCTGGCGAAGTCCAACCTCCACGAGCTGGCGACGGGCATCACCACGATCAGCTCGTTCGGGGGCCAGACCCGGAACCCGTATGACCTCTCCCGCTATCCCGGCGGCTCCAGCGGGGGAACAGGCGCGGCGGTGGCAGCCAGCTTCAGCGCGGTAGGATGGGGAAGCGACACCTGCGGATCCATCCGGATTCCCGCCTCCGAGAACAGCCTGGTCGGTCTCCGTCCCACAAAGGGTCTCTCCAGCACCGACGGCATCGTTCCTCTCTCCCACACCCAGGATGTGGGGGGTCCCCTGGCCCGAACAGTCGCGGACCTGGCGCTCGCTCTCGACGCCACAGTGGGGCCCGACCCCGCCGACCCGACGACGACAGCGCTGGGTGACCGGGGGCGGCCGGGCCT
>JBDHKE010000064.1:10212-30783 GCA_039586555.1 Gemmatimonadota bacterium
GATGCTCTGCGGGGCGCCCGCCTGGGAATCGCGAACCAGGCTTTCGGCGAGCTTCCGGAGGAGCGGGAGATGTCACGCGTGGTCCGGGACGCCATCGATGAGATGGAAGCGCAGGGGGCGGAGACCGTGGAGGTGGAGATCGAGGGACTCGGGGAGTTGCTGGAGTCCAGCGTCATCCACCACGAGTTCAAGTTCGACCTGATGGACTATCTGGAGGCCACGCCCGGCGCACCGGTCTCCTCGCTGGGGGACATCCTGGAGATGGGCCTCCAGCAGGAGGAGGCGGACGAGCGATTCCGTCGGCGCAATGCTCCCCAGGCGCGGGACAGTGAGGAATACCGGCAGGACCTGGAGAAACAGCAGGCACTGCGGGCGGCCTTGATTCGAGCGTTGGACGAGCATCGACTGGACGCCCTGGTCTACCCGACCATGAAGAGAAAGGCGGCCCGTATCGGAGACCCGCAGCGGGGCTCCAATTGCCAGCTGAGCGCGCATTCCGGGCTTCCCGCCATCACCGTGCAGGCGGGCTTTACCGAGGATGGACTTCCCGTCGGCGTCGAGCTCCTGGCCCGTCCGTCCGAGGATTCCCGCCTGGTGGCTCTGGCGTTCTCGTACGAGCAGGCCACTCACCATCGGCGCGCTCCCACGACCACTCCGGAGCTGGTGGAGGGAGAGGCTCCGGCGCCGGTCTCGTTCACGGTGGAAGCCCGGGGTGCGCATCACGTGCCGGAGGTGACCTCCGGCGTCTCCGTGACGGCCGCATTCACCTTCGACGGGGCGCGCAACACGCTTGCCTACCAGGTATCCGTGGAGGGTGCTCCGGCCGAGGATATCCACGGAGTCGGCATCGTGAGGGGAACGCCAGACGGCAACGGACCGATCCTGTATCGATTGATCGGCCCGGGCATCGCGAAGGCGAGCGGCACGGTCGTCCTGAAGAATCCTCATCGGGAGGATCTGGAGGCCGGCCGGCTCTACCTCCGCATCTTCACCCGTCAGCATCCGGCGGGGGCAGCCCGGGGACAGCTGCAACTCCCCTCCGCCCCATGAGGATTCGGGAGCGCGATCCCGACTCGGCTCCCCTACCGCTCCGCCACCATCTGGATCTCCACCCGCAGCTGTGAACCCATGAGGGGCGTGCCCACCACGGTGGGCGAAGGCGCCCCCTGAGGAAGCACCTCGTGGAGCACCTCCTGCACGATTCCCCAATCCCGGATATCGGCCAAGTAGACCCACGCGTCCACCACGTGGGAGAAGTCCATCCCTCCGGCCTCCAGGGTTGCCCGAAGGTTCTCCAGGGCGTTGCGGGTCTGGAGGTCCACCTCCAGCGGCACCCCCTGCGGGCCCGATCCCACCATGCCCGAGAGGTACAGCCGATTCCCGGTGGAGAGGGCCGGTGAAAAGGGGCGCGGGCCCCTTTGCCCTCCCTCGCGGATCACCACCCTTCGGTCTACCGAGGCTTCGGCCACGCACTGGATCTCCGTGGAGAAGAGAACGTTCATAAGCCCGGAGCGGACGGTGGCGCGGGCCGGTGGATCGTCGGCGGGCACGAATCCGGCGTAGGCCCGGTTCATCTCTTCGAACGCACGGGGGTCGTCCAGGAACACCCGGCAGCTCACCAGGTCGCCGTACCCCATCCTTGCCTCCTCCAGCACCATACCGATGTTGCCGAAGATGCGCCGGGTCTGGGTCTCCACGTCGCCTCTCACCGGCCGGTAGGTGTCGGGGCTTCGGCTGGTCGCCCCCGCGACGAAGAGTGTTCTCCCCACCTGGATCCCCCAGGAATAGGGGAGCTCCGGTGACCGCAGTCCCTGGGGCGTCACCACCCGCTTGGGACCCCGAGCCGCCACCACCGAGATCTGGATCCGTGCATCTGGATCCGGGAGGTCGGCTCGCACGGTAGCGCGGGTGGGTGGGTCCACAGCGAACACCGTGCGGTAGATGGCGTTCATGGCCTGGAAGTCCCGCGTGTCCTTCAGGAAGACGTTGGAAACCACTACGTGGGCGAAGTCCAGTCCGCGCGCCTGCAGCGCCTCCCCCAGCCGATCCAGGGCCCTTCTGGTCTGATCCTCGACGGTGGTGAGGGCCCTGCCCTCCGCGTCCACCGTGCCCGTGGTGTTCGGGATGTACACCAGGGCGCTGTCCTGGCCCTCAGCAATGACCGGGAGCAGGAGACCCAGCGCCAGAGTGGCGCACGCCATCGCACCCCCGAGGTTGCGCGCCGTCATGGGACCTCTTTCGTTAGGGTCGGGCCGTGAAGGAGGATTCATGGTAGCCACGGTCGCCCATGAGGCAAGGGCGAGGTTCCGTCAACGGACCCCGGTCCGTCCCCACCACCCACCGCGATGCCCCCGGAACCTGTGTTGGAGTCCGGTGTCCTCTCCCCCGCCGATCCCGCAGAGCGCATCCCTATCCCGGGCGCCACGGCATTCTTCACCCCTTCTCAGGAGGCATCAATGAGGAAGCTTGCAGCGTTGTTGCTCGGCTCATCCCTTCTCGCTCTCGCCGCCGAGGCACCCGCCATCGCCCAGGAGCCGACCGGGCTCATGGGCTACGTGGTGGCGGTCGATCCGCTGCCGGGTCACGGATCGCAGTTCGAGGAAGGCGCGAAGAGGCACATGGAGTGGTACGCGGACGCAGGTGGTTCCTGGTCCTGGGCCGTGTTCGAGATCATCATGGGAGAGCGGACCGGACAGTACGTGTTCGGGAGCTTCAACCACGCCTACGCCGATTTCGACACGTCCGACGTGGACCCCCAGGGCAGCGCCGCCAGCATCGACCGGAATGTGGCCCCCCACACGGAGAACGTGGTCGCCTCCATGGTGCGCTTCAGGGATGACCTGAGCATGGCGGAGCCCGGCCAGCCCCTCCGCCCCATTTACGAGGTCCTCAGTTTCGAGGTGAAGCCCGGTCACAACGAGGATTTCGAGCACTTCTGGGTGAAGTTCCGGGAGGCCATCCAGGCGAGTGGCATGCCCGCGGAGTACTTCGTCTATCAGTATGCTCAGGGAGGGAAAGGCGGCACCTGGGTCATCTCCATCCCTCACGAGAGCTTCGCCGAGATGGAGGGTCCAGAGGGCTGGATGGAGGACATGTTCGAGCAAGCCTACGGGAAGTTTGAGGGGCGGGCGCTGATGGAGATGGTCGGCGAGATCATGACCTCCTTCACCTCGGAGATCTTCGCATACAGGGCCGACATGAGCGTGAACGTGCCGATGTGAGCACCGCCCTGCGGGCCGGCCCCTTTCGGCCGGTCCGCACGGCAACACGGCGATGGACGGACATCCGGGAGGCAGAAAGCCTACTCGCTCATCAGCTCCAGTTCGGTGGTGATACCGATGCAGCGGTAGAGCGAGCGGTAGACCGGGCAGTGCCCATGGTGCATGTCGTGCACCATCCGCGCCTTCTCTTCCATTCCCTTGGGCACTCTGAGCCGGTAGCGGACGTGTATCCGCCGAATGACCAGCACCCGGTCTTCCGTCTCGACCTCGCCTTCGACCTCGGCCTCAAGACGGTCGGGCTGCGAGGGGATCCCGCGCGCTTCCAGCGCGCCACCGAAGGTCCCGGTCAGTCAGCCCCCGGCCGCTGCGACCACATAGTCCAGGGTGGTCGTGTTCTCAGGCCCACCCTCCCGTCCGTAGTAGCGGGCGACGTCGCCGTGGACCCCGAATGGCACGGGATCGGGATGGGCCGGCAGATACGCGAAGCGCAGCGGTCCGTCCTTCTTCTCGATTCGCGCTCGGGAGCGGTAGACCACCTCGGCCATTGCACCTCCTCGGGACACGGTTCTCGGGCCTGGCATCAGGCTCGCAGGATCTCCATCAACCGGTCGGCGTAGCGACCGCTTTCCAGATCCGCCGTCACGATCTCGATCTGCTCGGGCTCACCGACCCCGACTCCCAGCGCCGCAGCCCGGGCAATCTGTTCCTGCTCGAAGACGGCACCAGCGGACACCTCCGGCGTCGTACCGTGGTCCCTCAGAATCGCCACCCCAACGGCGTCCAGAGCCACCCGATCGGTGGCGGCCAGGATCAGGTTCGGTTCCGCCGTGGGACCCGCCTCCGGTCCTCGGCTGGTGAAGCACTTCACCGCATCCATCACCACCAGCGTCGGCTCGTATGCCAGGTTCATCTCGGCGATCATGCGCCGCTGATGCCGGGAGCCGTGAAGCTCCCGCATGAAGTCGTGATCCACGCCCGGAACCGTCTTGGCAACCATGCCCACCGTGTTCTTGAGAGAGAGCGTGAAGTGCCCACCGAACCGGTGCGTCTTGAGACAGCAGGTCTGGATGAGGGCGTCTGTCTCCTGGAAGACTCGAGCGAAGTAGAAGCCGTCCTGCCAGTGAAGGTCGGGGTGACGGATGTGGGACCAGTGGTCGGCCGCCAGCTCCGGCAGGGGCAGCACGTCGAATTCGTGGGCTTCGCCCAGCTCGAAGACGCCCTTCTCGTCCATGACCTGCCGGGTGCTGCCCATTCCGCTTCGGTCAGCCACCGTGATCCACTCGGCGCCCCACTCGCTGGAGAGCTGCGCCAGGGTCAGCAGCGTATCGTTATGAGTGGATCCCGGATAGGCATGGGCGCTATTGAAGTTCGGTTTGATCGATACACGCTTGCCACGCAGGTCAGGCGCGCCGAAGAGATCCACCGCCCGACGGATGGCCTCCGCCCGACCGCCCGCTCCCAGTCTCACCAGGGCGACCCGGGCGGACGCCGGGGCCGGAAACCCCAGCTCGCCCGCCGCCGTGGCGGCGAGGCCGAAGGCGGACGTCCTGATGAAGTCCCGTCGGCTCATCGGCGGCATGTTTGACCTCCCGAGCAGGAATCCGCTCCGCTGCTTCGTAACGCCTGGTCTCACGTGGCAACATAGGAAGACGGCTCGCCGCAAGACAGGATCCGCGCATGCAACCGGAATCCAGGACCCACGGGAGACACCGATGGAGCCACACGGAAGCGCTGCGGGGAGCGCGCGGCTCAGCCTGGAGACCTTGCCTCCGTCTGCCGGACCACGGTCCTCCTCGGCAATCCTGGGCGCTAGCCGCACGGGAGCGTCGCAGCTGCAACTACCTGCTCTGGAATGTGGGCTTCACCACCAGGATCAGGGCCCGCCCGTCCTCCTCCCAGCCGGCGCTGCCCGTGCCCAGGACCATGCTCTGGCCGTCACGGACCGTCACGGTGGTGCTGAGAACGGTGCCGACTTCCCTCATCTCAAGGATGACCTCCAGGCGAAGGCTGCCACCAACGTCCGAGACGTGCACCGCTCCCAGACGGGCATTGAGCTCGAAGAACTGACTCCGATCCCGCCCCGCCACACGCTGGTACACGCCACTCCCTGCCGTCCCATGCACCACGGGGCTGGCCAGCAGCCGGTAGCCTCGATACCGCAGAAGCTGCCGGAGCTCGGCCTCGATGTCTTGAATCTCGGGATCCACGCCCTCGAAGCCGTTGGCCTCGATGATCTGGAATTGCAGCGTCACCATGGGCGAGGGTTGATCGTACTTCGCCAGCACCTCGGCGATCCGCTGCAGATTCTCTTCGCGCTCCCGAATCGTGAGCAAGCGCTCTGTCACGCCGATTGCCCCGGGCGCTCCCTCCCTCCCGCCGTACACGTACGGCTGGATGATGGGCACCGCCTCCTCGGGCGACAGGTGCCCCAACTCGAAGGTTCGGACCTCGAGATCTTCGCTCCCTGCGGGCGCGCATTGAACGGACACCCCCACCAGCACCATCAAAACCACTAGGAATCGGATCATGGACATGAAACGCTCCTGGATCAGAAGAACCAAACCACGGAGATGTTCGGATTGCGTGTTTCCAGCACCGCGAAGTCCCGGGAGGTGCCGGGCTCCACCTCCGGCGCGGTAGAAGGGGGCAGCACGGATGGGGTGAACTCTCGCACGCTCAGAGGCTGCCGGCTCCCATCCCCGAGCAGCAGAACCGCCAGCGCCGCAGCGGCCGCCACGGGAACGGCCCCGGCCACCCAGCGACCCCACACCCTTCTGGGGCGTCGGCGCCCCATCTCCCCGGCCGGAGCTCCTCCCTCGGCCTGATTCTCCGTCTCTCGGGGCCGGTCCAGGCTCAGATGCGCCAGGAGCTCCTCCGCGGGAACTCTCGGGCGGAGCCGGGCCATCTCCTTGGCCAGGGCACCCTGCCGGCTGAGCACCTGCCAGGCCATCACCTGGCAGCGGGAGCATGCCTGAAGGTGCTCGCCCAGGGGCGACGGGACATCTCCCGCCAGCTCGGCGGGATCGGCCTCGAGGATTCGCTCGATGGCCTCGTGGCAGTTCATCTTCCGAATTCCTCCGCGTACGACGGGTCCCGGGCCAGCATCCTCCGGCGCAACACCCGCCGCGCCTTCAGCAGGTTGGCCCGCACGGTATTGGGATTCATATTCAGCATGTCCGCCACCTCCGCCGGGGTGAACCCCTGCAGGTCCACCAGGTCGAAGATCTCCCTCTGCCGTGGGGGGAGCTCCTCGAAAAAGGCTCGGACCAGATCCCTCATCTCCCGCTTCTCGATGTCCGCGACGATGGAGGACTCCGGGGTCCGGACGCCGCTCACCAGCATCAGGAACCTCCTCCTCCCCCGGCTCTCGACGGACCGCCTCCGCTCCAATTCTCCCGCCACATTCCCGGTGACTCGGTAGAGCCAGGAGAAGAACGCCGACTGTCCAGCGTAGGTGTTCAGCTTGCGAAACACCTGGATCAGCACCGCCTGGGCGACGTCTTCGGCATCGTCCCGGTCCCCGGTTCGCACGAGAGCCCACCGGTGGATTCTTCCGTACGCGGCCCGGGCGAGCTCTTCGAACGCCCGCGGGTCTCCGTCCTGGGCTCGACGCACGAGGTCCTGGATCGGGTCCTGCCGCTCGGGATCCGTCAACGCCGCTCCGTTTCGGTTGCGATCCTCGGAGGTGTGATGTTGGAAGGGAGGGTTCCGTTTACCGGCCGGCAAGATGGGCGCTGCGGGCAAGCAAGCCCGGACTGCCAGAGGTGTGCTTCCGTCGCTGCGGTGCGCCCCGGACTCGCTGCTCCCGAGTCCGGGGCGAAGGCCTGTGGAAGGCTACGGGACGGTCTTCCTCAGTTGCCTCCCTCACTCCAGGGAGGCGTCACACCGTTGACCCGCGCGTAGGCGATAGCCTGGCCCAGATGCTCGTGGCAGTGTGTCGACACCAGCAGCAGGACCCCGCGAGTGGTGGACTCCTGCCCGAAGAGTTGGGTCGGATTGTCCAGGTCCGCATCGGACGTGGATTCCAGAGTCTTTCCCAGGTGGTCGAAGGAAGCCTTGAGCGCCCTCAGGATGGTGGCCTTGTCCGTGATGCTCTCGGCGTTCTGAAAGTCCACCCATTGGGGCTCGACATCGTCCGGCGGAGCGACACCAATCATCTGGGGAATGCCGAAGTTGGTTGCGGCGACGTGCATGAATACCTCGCTCACGGAGCGCACACCCTCCTGGGGCCGCCACGAGTAGGCTGACTCCGGCATCGCCTCCGCCAGACTCCCGTACTTGTCCGCCACCTCCTTGAGATCCTGCATCATCTCGCCGCGAATGCCACCGATCTCCTGGGCCCCGGCAGGAACTGCCAGCAGGAGAACGAATGCAGCGGTGAGGGTCGGGCGCGACCATTTCATCGGATGTTCCTCCAGCTCTGGGGTCGAAGAGTCCACGGTTCTCGGGCCAATGCCCATGCGCCATCGTATCCGCCACAGACCACCATTCCGCCCTGCAAGGTGGAGCAGAGCGCGCCCGGGCATGCGTCCTATGCTGGAGTAGGTTACGCCGAACCGTCTCGTGAAGTCCAGCCCTGAGCCCCTGCTGAGCCAGGACCTCCCGACACCGAAATCCTTTCCGGCGATTTCAGGAAGGGCGTAGCGGGTGGGAATGAGAAGGCTTGGGCGGGATCCCGGCGTCATCCGGGGACCGCGCGCATTCGGCACGAGCCGTCCCGGGACAGGACGGCCTTGCAAGCTCCGGAATCTCGGCTTCCCCGAGGTTCGCTCAGATGAGAAGGCCCGTGGCCGTCAATCCAACGATCAGGGTGCCGATCGTCCAGAACAACGGACTCGCCCACCAGGGGCGGAGCTCCTTTCGGACATCCGACAGCCGGTGGCTGTTGAGGGCAATCACGATGTGCCCGTCCGGTCCCCTCATCCCGTCGATCATCCGGTCCTGCAGAAGCTGATTCACCGCGGCGCGGTACTTGGCCTCGTGGGCCGTGAATCCGGCGATCGCGCTCGGTCGAGCGTACCGCCCTGAGCCATCCCCACCGTACAGCCTGTCGAGCTCACGAAGGATCCTCTTTCGTGCTGACATATGGACCTCGTCGCTGTCTCGCGCGAAGGTTCACTGAAAACACAGGCTGGACGATACCTTCGCCTTCCTCTCGTCCGCCCCGTCACCCAGTATCGCATCCTCCCCTACGGATTAGAGGGCTGGAAGGTTGCAAAGGTTGCCACCGACCCTTCACTGGTTCAGGTCGGTCCCCCGATTGGCGGATCTCGGTCCCCGATGAGCGGCTGATAGGTGAAGTCCGGACCTCTGCGGGCTCGGAGCTCCTTCCACGCGGCCTCGCTGATGCTGGGGTCCAGGAACAGGTCCTGGGCGCTCGCAGCCAGGGTCTTGGCTGCCACCATCATGCCTTTGGTGCCGATGCCCGTCCCTCCCGCCGCCACCGCCTGCCAGGAATGCGACGGAGTTCCAGGCACCCAGGTCGCGGCGCGGAACGTGCCTGTGGGCACCACCCAACTCACGTCACCCGTGTCCGAGGAGGTGTAGTGCGTCTTCATCTCCAGGGGACCTACTGTGGCCTGGGATCCGAGGGGAAGACCTCCATCGCCCAGAGAGGCCCGCAAGGCCTCGGCGAAGGCCTGCTCCTCGGCCGTGTAGGTGACGCCACCCACCCTTCTCAGGTTCGTGTCCAACACCCGAGCGAGAATCAGGTTGGGGAGCCGGCTGAAGCAGCCTCCGATGATCTCGTAGGTCACACGGGTTCCGGTCCCCAGGGCGGCGCCCTCCGCCGCTCGAAGCAGCCATCGGAAGATCTTGTCCACCTGCCTCGGGTCGGGGTGTCGGACGTAGTAGAAGACCTCCGCGTTCTCCGGCACCACGTTCGGGGCGGTCCCACCCTTGGTGATCACGTAGTGGATGCGGGCTTCCTGCGGTACGTGCTCCCTCATCATGTTGGCCATGAAGTCCATGGCCTCCACTCCGTCCAGGGCGGAGCGAGCTCGCTGCGGGGCTCCTGCCGCGTGCGCCGGGACTCCCTGGAAGCGGAATTTCGCCGATTTGACGGCCAGGTTGCTGTAGGGACTGGCATCGTTGTGATCGTCCGGATGCCAGTCCAGTACCACGTCCACGTCCGAGAAAAGCCCTTCTCGGACCATGTACGCCTTCCCGTAGCCACTCTCCTCGGCGGGGGTTCCGTACACCCGGATGGTACCTTCTCGATCGGTGCGGTGAAGCCATTCGCCGATGGCAATGCCGGCCGCCGTGGATCCCGTGCCAAAGAGGTGATGGCCACAGGCGTGGCCGGCGCCCTTTCCCTCTAGGGGTTTTCGAACCGGCGTGGCAGCCTGAGAGATCCCGGGCAGAGCATCGAACTCGGCCAGCAAGCCAACGACCGGTCGGCCTTGACCGAACGAGGCCACGAATGCCGTGGGCATGGAGGCGACCGCAGTGTCAATCGTGAACCCAGCCCGGTCGAGCTCCGACTGAAGGAGCGCCGAGCTCCGTTCCTCCCAGAAGCCCACCTCCGCCAGGTCCCAGATCCTGAGCGCCACACGCGCGTACTGGCCCTGCCGCTGGTCGAGCCAGCGACTCACGCTTCCCTTGGCGGCGGCAGATCCTCTCGGCATGGAACACCGGATCCGAGGGACTGGTCTGTTCCCGTCGGATCCCTTTCCCCAGATAACGCACGTGAACCCGCTACGAAGATGCTTCCGTGGGCAAGTGGGGACAACGCCAATGTCCTGCTCGCGGCGGCACCCCTTGACGCAGCCGGGGCAGAGCCGATCCTGTTCCTGTGGATTCCGGTCAGCTGCCCGTCCGGGCCGCCGACGTCCGGCACGGAAGGGTCGGCTCCCTTGCCGACGAGATCGACGAATGCTGCCCATCCGGACCGACGACCACCCCCTCCTCCGCCTGACGGCCTTCATCACCTCCTTTCCGCACCCTCTTGGCGACCTCTCTTCCCCGGACTGGCTCATCTCCCTCCTCAGCGCCGACGCCCGAGCCCCGGTCTCCCGGGACGAGGCAGTTCGGGCGGCCGTCAGGGCTCTTCTGCGCCACGGCGGATACAGGCCGTCCGGGAGGGGAAAACCCGCCTCAGAGTACCTGGTTCGCGCGGCGGAACAGGGCATTCTGGAGTCGATCAACGTTGCGGTGGATGTGTGCAATGCCGTGTCCCTTCACAGCGGCCTGCCGATGAGCGTCATCGATCTGGACCGGGCCCCTCCACCCTTTCGGGTCGGCGTCGCGGAGGAGGGCGAGAGCTACGTCTTCAACGCATCCGGTCAGACGATTGATCTGAAGGGTTTGCTCTGCCTGTTCGATGGCCACGGACCCTGTGCGAATGCGGTCAAGGACGCTCAGCGCACCAAGACGCACCCCGGGACTCGGCGGACGCTCTCCCTGGTGTGGGGGTGCGCAGGTCAGGAAGGACGACTGGAGCGGACCGTCTCCTGGTACCGGGAGCTCCTCGCTCGCACGGGGGCGCAGAGCGAGCTTGCCCCCACATCCGCCGAGGGCTGCCCGCCGGCGGCGGAAGCTCACCCCTGAGTCACTCCGTCACCGGCAAGAAGGTGTAGACGCCCGGAAGGCGCTGTTCACCTGTCCTCGAATCAGGACGTTGGCGGAGGCCAGGACGCCCACACTTCGGCGCATCGGTCACCCTCGCCTCGGTCCGAAGGACACTCCGCTGAAACTGCAATTCCATCGATGATAGCGACGCTTCCGTGCCTCAAACTGTGCCCCCGGTTCAGGGCCAAAGCGAACGCTGCGAAGGCGGCACACCGGTTGCTCTTCATGCCCTCGTATGGTCGTTGCATCCGCAGTCCGCCTGGGGGCGGGGAGGTGGAAAGGTGTCAATAGGAATCCGCAGTCGTGGATGCGTCCTCACTGTGTTCGCCGCGCTGACCGCTACGGCCTCCGCGGTGAGTCCGGTGGACGCGCAGCATCGGCGCTCCCGGAGCGAGTCCAGGATCTTCTTCGGCCTGGACTTCCTGGTGGCCGATCCCGTGGGCGAGTTCGGTCAGTTCGTGGACGAGGGATATGGGGTTTCCGGACACCTGCGCTTCCAGCCGGATTACCGGTCGCCACTCAGCCTTCGGGTGGGAGGCGGGGTTCTTCAGTATGGCCGCGAGCGTCAGAGGGCGTGTCTCGCCGGGGTCGGGTGCCGTATCCAGTTCGACGTGGTCACCTCGAACAACATCGCGTTCATGGACTTTGGCCCCGAAATCGGGGTCTCCATGGGCGGACTCCGTCCCTACCTCGGCGCCTCGGCCGGGTTCTCGTACTTCTGGACGGACTCGTCCGTCGACGATGACTACTACGATGACTACGGCGAACCCGTCTTCCGAACCGAGCACTTCGACGATTGGGTCTTTGCGTGGAGAGCCCGCGGTGGTCTTCAGGCGCGAATCGGTCGAAGCCCGGTCTTTATCGACATGGCTGCCGTGTATCACGGAAACGGTGAGGCCGAGTATCTGACGGAGGGGGACATCGTCGACAACCCCGACGGGAGCATCACCCTCTATCCGGTCTTCAGCGAAGCGAACCTGGTCACCTTCGAGTTCGGGGTCGCGATCGGACTGGGGGGGTCGGACGACGACGAAGACCGTTGGGATGACGGGCGGCGCTGGTAACGCGCAACCAGGCGGCAGACGAAGGAAAGGCACGCAGGACAAGGGCCGGACGGGTCCGGCTCTTGCTGCACTTCCCCGTCGCCGGCCAGGGTCTTGAAATCTCGGGCTGGTGACGTATGATTGCAGCCGATGCCCGAAGCCGCACCCTCGCCGGGGGTGACCCGGGGCATCTCCAGTAACGGAACCGTACAACCAGCACAGAAACGCACAGGAAATGTCTAGACCGCCAGGTGCTCTTATCGTGAAGTGGCGGGATCTGGCAGAGGAGGGACACTCCTACGCCGACATCGCGCGGGACCACCCCGAGTATACTGCCCATCAGGTACGCCATTACTGTCTGGGACACACCGGAAGAAAGCTGCCCGGACGACTCCAGGAACCCGGACGCTGGAATGGCCACAACGTGTGGCTTCAGGGAGCGCGCTCGCCCCACGCGGAGCTCACCGAGCAGGAGGCCGTCGCCGTCCTGGATGACTGGGACGAAGACAGCGAGAGTTGGGGCACCCCGGGAACCGAGTGGGCTCGCCGGCTGGGCGTGTCCGCGAGCACGATCCACATGCTGCGACGCGGTGAGACCTGGGAGCATCTGCAGCACCCCAATCAGGGACGCAGGAAGGGTACGAGAGGCTCCAGCCCTCAGGTCGTAGGGCGTTGATTCGACTCGGGTCCAGCCCAGCATAGGAGCCACGATCCCCGGACTTGCCGTGTCTGGGACTCGGGTTGGACTCACTCGAGCTTCGGGCCGAGGCGAGGGTTGCCTGCAGCCGCGGGTGGACCTCGTATTTTCCACCTCAGCGGTCGGGGTCGGTGCGTGCCTCTTTCCTCCCCCTGAGCGACCCATGGTTTCCCTGGCCCGTTGCCGTCGAGAGAAGCGGGCTGTTGGTGGCGGGCCTGGCCCCTTTCCCTCCCTGCTCGGGCGAATCGGTCCGGATCCTGCAGAGCGCTCACCTCCCGTCCAGATCTTCGCCGGAGTCCAGACACGCGGTACCCACCCAGCACAGGGGGGAGCGATGCACCGGTTCGCGATCCTGGCGCTCTGCGCCGCGCCTCTTGCCGTAAACCCGGCTCTCGCCGCGGGCCAGCTCCCGAATCCGAAGATGGCATCTGGCACTGGAGAGCCATCCGGCTCCGGCCTCTCGTTCGCTCTGGGTCTGGGGGGCGGGGTATCGCGCCTCAGCTGCCCCATCTGTGTCAGGGAGGGACGAAACGGGCTCTCGGGCTACGTGCGTCCGGGCCTGGCTGTAGCCCCGTCTCTAGCCGTAGGAATCGAGGGTGCCGGCTGGGCCAAGCGCGGCGACGAGGTCGACCACTTCCTCACGTCCCTCAGCGCCGTCTTGCTGTACTATCCACGTCCCGCGAGCGGTCTTCACTTCAAAGCTGGTCCGGGCCTCCTCTTCTACAAGGCGTGGGATGAAGGAAACGAGGCCCACACGAAGACGTACGGGGTGGAGCTGGGCGTCGGCTACGATCTGAGGATCCGGCCGGGGTACTCCGTCACGCCCTTCCTCAACCTGTTCGCCACCTCCTTCGGATCTCTGCGAACCGAGGACGACCGGAGGATCTCCGACCAGGTGGGCATATCGATGATCCAGCTGGGCCTGGGACTCACCCTCCACTGAAGCTCGCGGGCCTCGGAGTGGAGGGCCCAACCCTTCCACGACCGGTTCGTGGAGCTCCCCTCTCGAGGTCGGCACCCGATTCCCGGACGCGGCAAACATTTCCAGCGCGACCTCACTTCGTGGATGGTCGGCCGCCGCTCCGCCAGGCGACAGGTACCGCAGCGGGGATCAACAAGTGGGCTCTTGGCCAGACTCTGTGCAGTCGCCGCCCGCAACCGCCCCTTCCGCCGAGTCTAGGTCCGCGTCTTGCTAAGAGCCCCACGTACGTTCCCACCCGGTTGGTCTCACACTTCAATCCGGCATGATAACGATCGAGCAACACAGGGCATCCTGTGCCCGAACCCGTCCGACCAGGAGAGGCTCCTGGGGCGCCGCGCGGCTCCATCCACTCATGGTCACTTGCTACCTGTCGGTCCACGCCTGTGGTGAGACAGAGCGTGGGGGTGCCCTCCGTGCAGGCCCCTCGGTGGACACGCGTTGCCAGCGGGCAGCCCGACTCCAGCTACCTGGTGTTGAAGCTCGAAGGAACGGCCGGAACCGTGGGGGAGTGGGAACGCGAATGCCTCTGGGGAGGCCAGTTGACCCGGGCGCGAATCGACACGATTCAAGCGTGGATCGCGGCTGGCGCTCAGAACAACTGAGGCAGCGACGGGGGCCCCGGCCAGGGGCGGAGGACCCTCAGAGCCATTTGACCAGGAGCAGGAGGGAGTGATGGAGAGGTTGACTCGCGAGGTCGGGAGCGGGCTCGTTCTGACGATGATCGCCTCACTGACCCTTTTCGCCTGCCAGGACGATGTTGGGCTGGTGGGCCCAGGCAAAGCCCCCAACGGGGTCAGCCGCGCCTTTTCGGCGTGGACGCCCGGGCCGGGTGACACCTGCACTCCCGAGATCCACGACCGATTCGCCACGGTGGGGCCCGACGGCAAGCTCTATCCCACCTGGCATCCCCCCGTAGATCCTCAATCGGGGTGCACCTTCGGCCATGAGCACGGGCGCGATCCCCGGGGATCCGACCTCTTCGACGAGGTGGGTTATATCCCTTTCGGACTCGCCAACGAAGCCGCTGATCTCTTCGCGCCCCATCCGGGGTACAAGGTGGAGTGGGAGAACGACGTGGAGATGCGGGTGGGCCTCGGGGATCTCGGCGGCGCACTGTTCACCATCTCCTGCGATGTGATGGTGGAGCTACATCAGGGCTCTGCTGGAAGCGGCCGCTTCGTGAACCCGCACCACGAGCTGGCCTACCACGCCCGCTGTTCCGAAGGGACCGAGCTGCACTTCCAGATCGTCACCACCATCGGTCACGCTGGCGAGTTCGTGCGATCCTGCGACAGCGGCGTGCACGTCGTCGTGGCACCCGACGCCGGGGGGAGGGACGGCGGTGGCAAGCGCCTGATCCCGGACCGGACCTGTGTCGAGCGACACATCCTGGTGGCAGAGGGCCAGACCTCACGTTTCTCGTCCGGGCTCCGGGAAAGCTGGCAGTTCTCCGAAAGCCTGAGGGCGGCCAACGGCGAGACCCTGGCCAGCGTGGGACCCTACTTCAACGTCTTCAACCCCTCACGGTATCATGACCCGGACAAGCCGGATCTGCTGGGCAACGCCATCGATCTGTGCTACGAGGTGATGGCCGACGGGAACCGCGCTCGTGGCGGCCCGTGCGAGGGCATCCCGGCAATCCCGGTGGCCTGGAACGACCCCGCGTCCCCATTCGACGGGGCCCATCGGGACGTGGACATCAACGGGATCCGAATCCGAAACGAGGACGGCCCGGAGGTGTGGTACACGGATGCCTACGGCAAGAACGGGAGTCCCGAGCGCTTCCCGGGCTCGATCCGGCAGGTCATCGCCGGCATCAACAACGAGGTGGTGACCCCATCCGGACCGAGTATCGGCCGCGACCGGCATTACGGGGGCCAGGGCGTGCATCCTCCGAACTGAGGTGAATCAGGCCGGCAGTTCCTGACTCTCCAGGCGGCCGATCACTCCGCGAATCCGTTCGACCCTGGGCTGCTGGAGTGGATCGGCATCCTGCCACAGCTCTACGAAGCGGGAGTAGTACGCCACAGCTCTTCGGTTGTCGCCCCTGGCCTCGTACAGCTCGGCCAGCCGGAGAAGGACACGCCAGAGATTGAAGGCGTCGGTCTGAACCCGCTCCAAGACGGGCTCGGAGAGGTACTGCTCGAAGATGGCTGTGGCCGAATCGGGTTGCCCCGCAGCCTGATGGGCCCTGCCCATCTCCCATAGCGCGCAGAGCTGACACGCCGGCAGCGCCTGTCTAGAAGCCCGGAATTCACCCAGGGCGTCCAGGGGCCTCTCCTCCGCGAGAGCCACGACCCCCAGCGCCAGTCGAAACCTGAACTGGAACAGAGGATCGCTCCGGACCTCTTCTGTCATCTCGGCCTCCCAGGCCTTGATCAGGGCCCGCGCCCGATCGGGACGACCCGCGTCGGCGTAGAGGTTTGCGAGACCCAGATAGTCCCCCTCCTGCGGTGACAGGGTTTCCACCAGATCCTCGACGGACTCCAGAGCCCTGAGAGCTCCCGCCGGATTCTCCAGAAAGACCAGCTGCCGCGTGGCGTCCACCTGGGCGTCGAGGATTGGCCGCGCCTGGGGGAGAATCTCCCACCCGTACCGCGCCTGCAGCTCGTATCCCTCCAACAGAAGCTCGATTCCCTCAGCCATCTTCCCCTGGGTGAAGAGGAGGTTCGCCAGCTCCAGTGTGGCCTGCGCGTACCAGAGGGGCTCGCTTCGCTGCTCCTCCCTCAGCTGGCGAACGTGCGCTTCCGCTTCCAGGTAGTCGAAGCTCGCGCTCGCCAGCCTCCCTCTGTAGAGCACCACGTTAGGATGGTCCGGGAACTCCCGGGCGAAACGCTCCCACGTGGTCTGGGCGGAGTCAGCCATGCCCAGCCGATGCTGGACCTCGATGGCGTTGGTGAACGTCACGGCTGGTGCGCCCCCCTCCTCGATGGAGCGCAGATAGAGCCCCAGCGCGTCCTCCCACCGCTCCAGGTCCCCGTAGGCCACGGCAAGGTTGTTCAGGGCGATGCCGTCCGCGGGGTACTTCTCCAGAAGGGTCTCATAGGCGTCCATGGCCGCTTCCCCGTCGCGCTGCACGTAAGTGAAGTAGGCCGCTTCCGCCAGGTATCGCTCCCGCTCCGTCAGGCGGTTCCGCCCTTCGTAGGCTCTTCTCAGGGCTTCGCGGGACCGCTCCTGCTCCCGATTCTGGTTCTCCAGGATGATGCCCAGCTTGCGGTGGGCCATGGAGAAGGCGGAGTCCTCGGCAAGTGCTGACTGTAGCAGGGAGATTGCCCGGTCGTAGTCTCCCCGGTCGTTGGCCTGTTCAGCCTGGGCGTAGCTCCGAAGCGCTTCGAGCGACCGAGTGGTAACCTGCTGCAGCGGCGGGTCGCCCTGAATCGTGCGGAGTGACTCCCCGATTCGTTCCCGCAGCCTGGCGGAGAGCCGATCGACCGCGGCCGGGATTTCCGATACGTCGGAGGCGGTCTCGCGGGAGGCGACCAGGACATCACCGGTTCCCACGGAAACCAGCCGCGCGGAGAGCACGAAGCCCTCCCCCAAGGGGAGGATCTCCCCCGCCACCACCGCCTTCAGCCCCTCTCTCAGCGCGATCTCGTTCGCCACCTCGAAGGTCAAAGCCGTCGCCGGGTCCCTCTCCATGCGTGCGAGCACGGGGGCGATCCGCGCCGGCGCCATCACCGTAACGGCTGGAGACTGCGAGAGGTCGATGCGGAAGAGGGCCGTTACCGTCTCGCCCAGGCTCGGATCTGCCGTTCGGTTCTCGATGTTGGCGAGGATCAGGCGCTCCTCCTTCTCGAGCACGCCCTTCGCCACCAGCGTGCCCACCGGCCCTACCCCCATGACGCGCATTCCCATGTAACCGCCCGTGCCCGCCAAGAACATCAACAGGACTGCAGCCGCGGCTACCAGGGCGTTACGCCAGGTGAAGAGTCGGCGAAGCGCGCCCTCCCGCTCTTCGAGGCCCCCTTCCTGGGTCCGCGCCCGGCCTCCCTGAAGCACGCTGGTCAGGAGCACGAGGGGGAGACCCGCCGCCAGAATGACGATCACCACCGGGCCGAACCACAGAGGAAGTCCAATCAGCGAGCTCAGGGTCTCTGCGAATTGGAGGACCAGCCATGCGCCGACCGCATAGCTCCCCAGAACCTGCCAGACGGAGCGGCGGTGGATCTCACCGAGAAGCTTTCTGAGTCCTATCATCACTCTCAGAACCTTGACCCGGGGTTGAACTGGCCGAGCCCGCGCAGCGCGGAGCCGGGTGTCAGCGCTCGCGAACGACTACTCTGAGAGCTCCGGGGCGGTTCCGCCTCGATTGTCCCCGGAGTGTCCAGCCTGGGATCTGCGTGCGCCCATCTCCGCCGCCTCTCAATCGCGAGGGGCAGAACCCCGCGGCGCACCCATGACCCGATCCATCATCTTCAGAGCGGCACTCCGCAGACCCGAGCGGGTCTGCTCCCGGACCGACGCACCCACCCGCCGCATCCATGCCAGCTCTTCCTCGGTCATGGGTCCTCGATCCAGGGCGGCCAGGGCCTGTTGGAGCTGATCGGCGTCGGCCGGACCCGCCATACACACGTCGACGCTGGGGTTATTGAGCACGAAGCGGTAGCAATCCGTGGCCGTCGGAGTGGCCTCTCCAGCGGGAGTGCGACGGGGATCCAAGAGTGTGCCCCACCGCGTGGCCGTGTAGGAGACCACCCCGGGCCGGGAGGAATCGAGATGGGGAAAGACCTCCGTTTCCGCGCCCGTGTGTGCGGCGTTGTACCGCACCATGATGGCACCGTAGCCGGAGTCATCGATGTACTCCCGGAACGTCGGGCGATGGTGGCAGGAGACGAGGATGTGCCGGGCTTTTCCGGCCTCGATGAGCGAACGGGCCGCGTCCAGGATTCTCTCGGGCGGCGGTGCGTTCCACCACCCCAGCAGTAGCAGATCCGCGTATTCGAACCGCAGGCGCCGGAGCGCGCTGTCGAGGGACCGCTCCATGAGCGCCGCGATTCTCGTGTAGCTCTGGATGACCAGGGCGATCTCTTCACGGTGCTGTTCCGCGATCGTGCGCAGACCCTTCCCGAAGCTCCGTCGGCGCATCGACCCCCAATAGAAGAGGTTGATGCCGCGCTCGAACGCGCTCCGCACCTCCGCGGCTCCGGCCCCGTAGCTGGACGCGACTCCTAGGCGCGCTACGCGGAGCCCGGTTCTCCCCAGGACGACCTTCTCCCGGCCCCCTTCCATCGTCGGCCTTCGAGCTAAAGGAACCACGGCCCCCCAGGCACTGATGCACCCAGGGCCAGCGGGGAATATAGGAGCCGGATGCGTGGACGTCTCTTGTTCCCTTCATTGCGTGAGGACAGGTTCCCGGAGCTGATTCGATCACTCAACCAGGGCTGGTCCATGATCCAGAACCGTGATCGCCCCGCCCGATGCGTCACGCTATGCATGGCAGCCTCCCTCTGGACGGCCCGGCGGTGAGACGACGGGCGAGCCTGCATCGGCGGCCATCCCGACCCCGAAGTGCCTCGACCACCGACTGCGCTCGGGATCAGTCCCCGCCTCTCCCGGTGCAGGAAGCGTGACCGGGGCCCCGGGGGATCGCTCGCAGAAGTCGATCTTCCTGTTCTGGCTTCCCCTTGCTGCGACCTGGCTCATGATGGCGGCGGAGGGGCCATTCGTAGCGGCCATCATCGCACGCCTCGTCGACCCCACGTTCAACCTGGCAGCCTATGGGGTGGCCTTCGCCTTCGCTCTCCTCGTGGAGGCGCCCGTCATCATGCTCATGAGTGCGTCCACCGCACTCGTCGACAACGCCACGAGCTTCAGAAGGCTCCGCCGCTTCGCCTTCGGCCTGAGCGCCCTCACCACAGTGGCTCTCGTAGGAATCCTCACGCCCCCGGTCTACCGCTTCCTGGCGCTGGAGATCATCGCGCTTCCCGAGGAGGTGGCAAGACTCACCTACGTGTCCCTTTGGATCCTGCTCCCGTGGCCGGGTGCCATCGGCTACCGCCGATTCTACCAGGGTCTCCTGATCCGGGACGGACGGACCCGCCTCGTCGCTCTAGGAACGGTGGGGCGGCTACTGACCATGGGTGTGGCCGCCTTGCTGCTCTACCGCTGGGCGGGGCTACCGGGAGCGTACGTCGGCGCTGCGGCCCTGGCCTCAGGGGTCGCCGTGGAGGCGATCCTCAGCCGGTGGATGGCAGGGGGATCGGTTCGGAGACTCCTGGACACCCCTCCCCCTTCAGAATCCGATCCGCTGAGCTACCCAAGGATCCTGCGCTTCTACTACCCCCTGGCCCTCACTTCTGTGATTGGACTCGCCGTTCAGCCCATGCTGACATTCTTCATGGGCCGGGCGCCGTCGCCCGTGGAGTCCCTGGCCGTGTTTCCTGTCGTTCAGGCTCTGACCTTCCTGTTTCGTTCGATGGGTTTGGCCTATCAGGAAGTGGGCATCGCCCTGATGGGAAGACGGTTCGAGCACCTCCCCGAGCTTCGCCGGTTCGCCGTCCGACTGGGCTTCGCGTCCGCCACTGGACTTGGCCTGGTCGCTCTTACGCCCCTTTCCGCCGTCTGGTACGAGACCGTCTCGGGTCTGGCCCCGGACCTGGCCCGCTTCGCGGTGCTACCCACGGTGATCTTGATTCCCATCCCATTGCTCTCGGCGCTTCTTTCCTTCCAGCGGGGAATCCTGGTGACGGCCCACGTCACGCGCCCCATCACAGTCGCCACGACCATCGAGGTCGGCCTGATCGCCGTGGGCCTCCCGATCCTGAGCTGGGGTCTCGGAATGGTGGGTGTCACCGCCGCCGTCACCGCCTTCCTGGTAGGTAGACTGGCAGCGGTGGGGTTCTTGACTCCACGGTGCATCCGGGCGGTAAGGCGAGAAGGAGAGATCCCGACTCGAGAACACCTGTAACCGGAGCCCGATCACGAACCCCGTCTCTTGGGGAAAGTCTTCAGACGGCGAGTCTACGGGTGAGGGCGGGTTCGAGGCCGTACTTACGGACCTTGCGGAGGAGTGTAGGTCTGGAGATATGGAGGGTTCGAGCGGCGGCGCTCTGGTTGCCG
>JBDHKE010000006.1:0-63269 GCA_039586555.1 Gemmatimonadota bacterium
TGGGCGTGAGGAGAGGCAATTCCCCGGACGGCAACTGCACGGTCTCGTACGCGATGGTGACGGCCCCCGAATCCACCAGTGCCCGGGTGAGGGATTCGGACGCCGCAAAGTGGAAGTAGGTGAAGATCACGTGGGAGTTACGGATGAGAGGCCATTCCGACTCGATCGGCTCCTTCACCTTGAGGATCATCTCCGAGCGACCCCACACGTCTTCGGCGGAATCCACCGGCTCTGCACCGACTTCCTGATAGGCCTCGTCCGGGAACCCGCTCCCCCCGCCCGCACCGGCCTCGACCAGAACCCGATGCCCGGCCTGAGAAAGGACTTCCGCGCCGGCGGGAACGAGAGCCACTCTGTTCTCGTTCGTCTTGATCTCCTTAGGTACCCCGATAATCATGGCTGCGCACGGTTGATGGTTCGATTCGGAGCGGACCCACATTGAGCCCGCCTCGTACGGGGAACGCGAACGCGCGCTCCCCGGCGAATCGCGCTGCAAAGCTGACCAAGTTTACGGTGTTCGGCCCGGAGGCGCGAGCCCGAATGGAGGTCAGGTAGGGCCCAGCGCGAGAATGAACTGACGCTCGGGATCGAAGAACTCCCCGGCCACCTCCCGCACATCCTCAACGGTCACACGGTCGATCCGCTGGAGGAGCTCGTCGAGGGAGAAGAACGGTTCGCCGAACAGGGCGAATCCGGCGAGCCGGTGAAGCCGTGCGCCTGTCGACTCCAGAGACAGCATGATCTGTCCCTTCACCTGGCTCTTGATCTGTTCCAGCTCTCCGGACGAGAGGCCCTGGCGGCTGATCCGGACGAACTCGTCCAGAATCACGTCCTTGGCTCGGTCCTCCGATCCGGGACGGGTCCCCACGTACACACCCGAAAGCCCGGCCACCGAGTAGAAGGCCTGGAAAGAGTACACGGCGTAGGCCAGAGCCAGCTCCTCCCGCACGCGCTGGAACAGCCGGGAGCTCATCCCCCCGCCGAACGCCGACGAAAGCAGGACGAGAGCATAACGCCGGGGGTCCGAGTGCGGTGGAAGGGCCGTCCCGAACACGATGTGGCTCTGGGCGGTGCTCCGCGGCACCCGAGTGTCTCCTCGCACGAGAGGATCGGGTCTCTCCAGCGGCCCGGGGGCTCCTCCCGACTCCACGTCTCCGAAGAGCCTGTCGACGCGCTCCAGAAAGTCCTCATGTACCACGTTCCCCGCCGCGGCGACGATCATGTTTCCGCCCCGGTAGCTCCGTTGATGGAGAGCGCGCAGCGCCTCCCCGTCCAGGGACGCCACGTTCTCGGCAGTTCCCAGGATGGCATGACCGTACGGGTGCCCATTCCAGAGGGCCTTGCCGTGGAGCTCGAAGACCTGATCGTCCGGCGTGTCCTGTACCGTGGCGATCTCCTCCAGAACCACTTCGCGCTCAAGCTCCAGGTCTTCGTCCCGCAGCGCCGGCGAGAGCACCAGATCGGCCAGCACGTCGAGCGCCTCCGGGAGGTGTTCGTCCAGCACCCGGGCCTGGTAGCTGGTGTGTTCGCGGCTGGTGTAGGCGTCGAGGGAACCACCGAGGCTCTCCAGGGCTCCGGCGATCTCTCGGGCCGATCGCCGTTGCGTCCCCTTGAACAGGAGGTGCTCGAGAAGGTGGGTGCAGCCCATGAGCTCCTCGGGCTCGTGTGCCGATCCTTGCTTCACCCACACACCCAGGGCGGCGGACCGGACCGCGGCGATGCTCTCCGTCAGCACGCGCACTCCATTGACCAACCGGCTTTCACGCATGTCGGCAAGCACGACGGGAGGCGACATGGAGGCAGCCCGGCCCGGGTGGCCCGAGCGCCGCTGCTCCCCAGCAAAACGGGGCACGGGAGAACTCCCATGCCCCCGGAGACCTTCCGTAACGCGCATCTAACTCTCGCGGGCCCCGATCTCCTGCCTCTCCTCGGCCATCGCCGCCCGTCGGGAAAGGCGCAACCGGCCTTTCTCATCGATGGCCAGCAGCTTGACCCTCGTGATGTCCCCCTTATTGAGGACATCCTCGGTTCGCTCCACTCGTCCCTCTTCCAGCTCGGAGATGTGACAGAGGCCTTCCACGCCCGGAAGGATCTCGATGAATGCTCCGAAGCTGGTGGTGTTCTTGACCGGACCCTCGTAGACGCGGCCCACCTCCGGTTCCTGAACGATCGCTTCGATCATCTCCCGGGCTCGCATCCCCGCTTCTCCGTCTACCGCGGCGATCTTGACCAGGCCCGAGTCCTCGATGTCGATCTTGGCTCCCGTCTCATCCTGAATGCCCCGAATGGTCTTGCCCTTGGGCCCGATGATATCGCCGATCTTCTCGGGATTGATCTCCACGGTGATGATCCGGGGCGCGTATTGGGACAGGTCACCGCGAGGCTCCAAGAGCGTCTGACCCATGACGCCAAGAATGTGGAGACGAGCGGAGCGCGCCCGCGTCAACGCCTCCTGAAGGATGTCCATGGTGAGTCCCTGGATCTTGATGTCCATCTGGATCGCCGTGACTCCCGCCTCGGTACCGGCCACCTTGAAGTCCATATCGCCCAGCGCGTCCTCCAGGCCCAGAATGTCGGTCAGGATCGCCACCCGATCCCCCTCCCGGATGAGCCCCATCGCCACTCCTGCGCACGCAGCCCGCACGGGAACACCCGCATCCATCAGAGATAGGGAAGCAGCGCAAACGGAAGCCATCGACGAAGACCCGTTGGACTCGAGGATGTCCGAGACCACACGGACCGTGTAAGGAAAATCGTCGTAGCTGGGAAGGAGCGGCTGGATCGCCCGCTCCGCAAGCCACCCGTGCCCAATCTCCCGCCTCGAAGTCCCCCGAATCGGCCGAGCCTCTCCCACGGAGAAGGGCGGGAAGTTGTAGTGGAGCATGAAGGATTTGGACGTCTCCTGAAGAACGTCGATGGAGTCGATGCGCTGCTCGTCGGACGCGGTGCCCAAGGTCACGACTCCCAGAGCCTGAGTCTGTCCCCGCGTGAACAGTGCCGAGCCATGAGGTCGGGGAAACACGCCCACCTCACAGGTGATCGGCCTGACGACATCGAGCCCCCTCCCATCGGCGCGCTCGCCGTGGTCCAGGATCCGCTTCCGCATCGACTCCTTCTCGATGGAGCGCAGAATCTCCTCGATGTCGCCCTCGTGTTCGGCGTAGTCCTCGTCTTCGCGAACGAGCTGCTCCAGGACATGCTCCCGGACCGCAGCCATGGCCTGGCTCCGCTCCTGCTTGGCCTTGAGCTCAAGGGCCTCGGCCACTCTGCGCTGGGCCAGCCTCTCCACTCTCCCCCGCAGCTCCCCGGTGGGCTCCACAGCAGTCCACTCCATCTTTGGAACCGAGAGATCCTTGAGGAACTCCTTCTGAAGCGAGACCAGCTCCCGGATTCCGGTATGGGCCACCTGGAGCCCCTGGAGGATTTCCTCCTCGGGTGTCTCGATCGCACCACCCTCCACCATCGTGATGGCCGTCTCACTCCCGGCCACTATGATGTCCACGTCCGAGTACTCCAGCTGCTGGAACGTGGGATTCAGCACCCAGTTGCCCTGGATCCTTCCGATGCGCACGGCCGCCACCGGCACACGGAAGGGGATCTGGGACATGTTGAGCGCCACGGAGGCCCCCAACAAAGCCAGCACGTCCGCGTCATTCTCCTGATCCGCGCTCAGCACGTAGCAGATGACCTGCGTCTCGTTCATGAAGCCTTCGGGGAAGAGCGGACGCAGCGGGCGGTCCGTGAGGCGCGCCGCCAGGACCTCCTTGTCGGAGGGGCGACCTTCGCGTTTGATGAAGCCTCCCGGGATCTTCCCTGCCGCGTAGCTCTTCTCGCGATATTCGACGGTGAGGGGGAAGAAGGGGAGATGGGTGGGGTTCGGTTGCACGGTCGCCGTACACAGGACCGCAGTCTCTCCGAACTGAACGAGACAGGATCCGTGCGCGAGCTTGGCCATGCGGCCAACCTCGAGGGTGAGGTTCCGTCCCGCGAATTTCCGTTCAATCCTCTGAATCATGACTCTCTTCCATTCGTCTGAGCCGTCGGCTCAACGTCCACGCTCAGCCTCGACCCGCGACCCGAGGGGCCAGGCGTCACGGCGAGGTTCACAAAGCCCGCCATCGACTTCTAACCGACGAGGCGGCGTCCGTTTTGGCATAAACCTAAAGAAGACAATTGCGACGTGATCTGTCTCGTCGCCTGGATGCCCACGACTAATGTCGCAGGCCGAGGTCGGCGATGAGCTCGCGATACCGCTCCAGGTCCGTCCGCCGGAGGTAATCCAGCAGCCTCCGCCTGCGGCCCACCATCTTGAGGAGTCCCCGGCGGCTGTGATGGTCCTTCTTGTGCTGTTCGAAGTGATCCCGGAGATGGTTGATTCGGGCAGTGAGGATGGCGATCTGGACGGGAGCGCTCCCGCGATCGGATCCGTGCAGCTGGTACTTCTCGATAATCTCGTTCTTGTTGATACTCACCGCTTCTCCGCCTCCACGAGAGTCTGCGCTACAAGGGAAGTCGAGAGTCCCGACCCTATTTCGTTAGCCGCTAAGGTTAGTAGAAGCCTCGCGATGGAACAAGTGCTCAACGACAGCCCCAAGACTCCGGCCCAACATAGCCGCGTCTCGAGGGTTCTTCCCAGCGAAGAGGACGCGCCTTGGCGAGTATCCGCGAGCACGCGCCGGAATTCTCCCTCATCTCCGCGACAGGATTCACCTCTCAGGCGTCTCTGGAGAGCACCTCGGCGGCCAAGGCAATGTCCTCGCGCATCTGGTCTACGAGGGCATTCACGGAGTCAAAGGGCCGGACATCCCGCAGGAGCCGCACGAAATCCACCCTCACCTCCTCGCCATACAACTCGCCCTCGAAACCGATGAGGTGGAGCTCGATGGTCGGAGGCGAGCCCCGGAAAGTCGGTCGTGGTCCAAGATGAAGGGCTCCGGGAAAGGTTCCAGCCGGAATCACACCGCGCACCGCATAGATTCCCTTGGGTGGGGTCAGCTTCTCCCCATCGGCCACTCGAAGGTTCGCCGTAGGGAAGCCCAGCTCCTTCCCACGGCCGTCCCCCCTCACGACGAGGCCACGTATGGAGTAGGGGCGCCCTAGCGCCCTTCGGGCCAGATCGACCCTTCCCTCACCTAGAGCCCGACGGATGGCGGTGGAGGAGATGGCTCGACCGGCCGCGAATACCGGAGGTACCACGTCCACCTCGAATCCCAACTCCCTCCCGATCTCCAGAAGGGTCTCCGCATCCCCGGACCGGCCCCGTCCGAAGCCATGGTCGTATCCAATCACCAGCTCCTCCACTCCGATGCGATTCACGAGGATCTCCTCGATGAAACGCCGGGGCGTGTACCGGGAAAGAATCGGAGTGAAAGACAGGAACACGGCGTAGTCCACTCCACTCTCCGCCAGGATCTCCTTCTTCTCCACCGGCGTCGTCAGGAGACGGGGCGCGGCTTCCGGCTGGACGATCCGGAGAGGATGGGGATGAAAGGTCACGAGAACGCTCCGCCTTCCCGATACCCGGGCCCGGCTCCGGATCTCTTCCAGCACGGCCCAATGCCCCCGGTGGACGCCGTCGAACGTGCCCACGGTCGCCACGGAGCCGATCCCATCTCGGGGAAGGCCCGGCGGAAGCCCTGGATCGACGGCGAATTCAGTCATCGGTGGCGAGATCAGGAAAGGGGAAAGACCTTGCGCGGCTTCAGGCGGTCCGTCTCCCGCACGGCTACGGCCAGAAGTCTCTCACCCAAGACCACGGCTACAGGTCGGCCTTCGGGGCAGCGGGGCTCCATGGGGATCGAGCGGCCCTGGAGGATGTGCGCTGCTTCATCCTGGGAGACGTCGATCGACGGAAGCGCGCACAAGGCCTGAGCGGGCGTCAGCCACGCACGGCTCATCACATCGTTCCGACCGAAGTCGTGTACCGGCACGGCGTCCTCCACCCGGAAGGGCCCGATTCGGGTTCGCCTGAGCTTCGCCAGGTGTGCGCCCACGCCGAGCTCGGTTCCCAGGTCCCGAGCCAAGGCCCGGATGTACGTTCCCGACGAGCAGCTCACTCGCAGGTGGACCTCGGGAAGTCGGGTCTCGAGGAGGTCGAGCTCATGGATCTCCACCTGGACGGGATCCGGACTGACGTCCTCTCCACGCCGCACCTTCCGGTGAAGGGGCTCACCACCGCGCTTCTTCGCCGAAAGACGAGGGGGCACCTGCACCATCCGGCCGCGGAAACGGTCCAGGGCCCCTTCGATTCGAGGGAGGGTGAGCCCCTCCCAGTCGGTGCTGTCCTCTAAGACGTCACCTTCAGTGTCGTCCGAGTCGGTGGTCTGGCCGAGGCGCAGGGTGGCCAGGTAGGTCTTGTCCAGACTCGTCAGGAACTCCACGATGCGGGTGGCCCCGCCCACGCACAGAAGGAGAAGGCCAGAAGCCAGAGGGTCCAGGGTCCCGGTGTGACCGATCCGCCGGATGGAAAGGGCCTTTCGAGCCTCCACCACGATGTCGTGAGATGTGGGGCCCGATGGCTTGTCTACCCGAAGGGCCCCGTCGCGGAAGTCCTGGTCACTCATCTGCGGACTCTGGAATCGGTGGCTCCCCGTCTTCGTCCTTGTCCGGGAGCACTTCCTGCAGGATCTCGTCGATTCGCCGGGCTCGCTCCCGGGTCCGGTCTTCCACGAAGCGAAGCTCGGGAACCCGGCGAACTCTGAGCTCCTCACCGAGCAGGTGGCGCACGAAGGACGCCGCGGCAGACAAGCCCTCCAGCGCCCGAGCCCGCTCGTCCTCGCTTCCCGTAAGCTCGACATAGACCTTCGCCGACCAGAGGTCGGGGGTTACCTCGACACCGCTGACGACCGGCGCTCCGACGCGGGGGTCCCGGACATCGGTGCGGAGTATCCGGGAGATCTCGCGCTTGAGCTGCTCATTCAACCGGGGAAGACGTCTGTTCTGCATGATCTCTGGAGGGTATGGCCCCCGGCGGCGGCCTTACCGGCCCCGAGAACCCACCGAGTCTCGAGAGTACTCGTTCAAGAATGCACCGCTCAGTAGAGCGCCCGGTGGGTTTCGACCACCACCGCCCGGGGTTCCCCCTCGATAAGGCGGTTGACTCTCCCCAGAACGCTGTCGGCGAACTGTCCATCCGTGGCCACCAGCGCGACGGTCAGCTCCACCATGTTCCAGAGGTCGTGCCCCGCAGTCTCGGCCACGGACACGTTGAAACGGGAGCGAAGGCGGTCCTTGAGGGAACGGACGACTCGTCGCTTTTCCTTCAAGGAGGTACATCCAGGGATGGACAACCGCCAGGATGCGACGGCGACGACCATCGCTCAATGCGGCTGAGTCGGGAAGGAGAGGGTCAGGAGCTCGCCTCCCTGGTGCTGGCCAGAGTGCGGGCGACTTCCTCCACCGCGTAGCATTCGATCACGTCGCCAACTTTGACATCGTTGAAGTTGGCGATGCCGATCCCACACTCGAACCCCTCGCGCACCTCCTTGACGTCGTCCTTGAACCGCTTGAGAGATCCGATCTCGCCGTCGTAGACCACGATTCCGTTGCGGATGACCCGCGCCAGGGCCTTGCGTTCGATGACACCCTCGGCGACGTAACATCCCGCGACCGTACCTACCTTCGAGATCTTGAAGGTCTCTCTGACCTCTGCGGCGCCCAGCACCTTCTCCCGGCGCTCCGGAGCCAACATCCCCTCCAGGGCCGCCTTGACCTGGTCCACGGCCTCGTAGATGATGTCAAAGACGTGGATGTCCACGTCCTCCCGCTCCGCCATGGTGCGAGCGTTGGTGTCGGGCCTGACGCGGAAGCCGATGATGACGGCCCCCGCCGTCTGGGCGAGCAGGACGTCCGACTCGTTGATCGCGCCCACCGCCCGGTGGACGATCTCAACAGCCACCTCCCCGGTGCTGAGCTGCTCTAGGGCGTCCGCGACGGCCTGTACGGAGCCGTCCACGTCGCCCTTGATGATGAGTGGCAGCGTATCGGCCTCCCCCTCCGACAGCAGCTTGGAGAAGTCGCCGAGCCTGACTCCCCGCTCCCGGATCCGGAGCTGTTTCTCGCGATCCAGCCGCTGCCGGGTTTGGGAGATCTCCGTCGCCTGGACTGCATCCATGACCTGAAACGAATCGCCGGCCTGTGGCACGCCCGGGCTCCCGAGAACCTGGGCCGGAATCCCCGGGCCGACGGCCTCGACGGATTGACCTCGCTCGTCGAGCATGGCCCGAACGCGCCCATCGTACAGCCCACAGACGAAGCTGTCTCCGACCCTGAGGGTGCCCTTCTCCACGAGGACCGTCAGGACCGGTCCCTTTCCAACGTCCAGCTTCGCCTCGACAACGGATCCCACAGCATCCCGGTCCGGATTGGCCTGGAGTTCGAGAAGCTCGGCCTGCAAGAGCACCTTCTCCAGGAGATCGTCGATGCCGACGCTGTTCTTCGCGCTGATCTCGGCGCACAGCACGTCCCCCCCGAAGTCTTCCACCGTCACCCCGTGCTGAAGGAGCTCCTGCTTCACCTTCTCCGGATTCGCGGCCGGGAGATCGATCTTGTTCACCGCCACCACGAGGGGAACCCCCGCGTTTCGGGCGTGGCTGATCGCCTCGATCGTCTGGGGCATCACCGAGTCATCCGCAGCAACCACGAGGATGACGATGTCCGTAATGTCGGCTCCCCGGGCGCGCATTGCCGTGAACGCTGCGTGCCCCGGCGTGTCAAGGAAGGAGATCTTCTTTCCCCCGTCCAGCACGACGTGGTAGGCACCCATGTGCTGGGTGATGCCTCCAGCCTCTCCGGCAACCACGTTCGTGTGACGGATGGAGTCCAGGAGCTTCGTCTTGCCGTGGTCCACGTGACCCATGACGGTGACCACTGGCGGCCGAGGCTTGAGATCCTCGGCGATGTCCTCTTCCTCCTCGATCGTCTCGCCGACTCCGTAATCCTCCTCGCGAACGGCCTGGAAATTGAACTCGTCGAGAAGAAGCTCAATCTGATCGAAATCGAGCCTCTGATTGATCGTGACCATGAGGCCGAGGTTCTTGAACGCGGAACCGATGATCTCAGTGGGTGAGACGTCGATGAGCTCGGCGAGCTCGGCTACCGTGAGGAACTCGTTCACCCGCACGGTCTTTGCCTCTTCTTCAGCCCTCTGCCGTGCCTCCTCGGCGGCCGCTTCCCGCTCCTCCTTGGCGGCGGCGGAATGCCGAGCGCGGCGCCTCTTCCGGCCGCCGCCCTTTAGTTCCGCCATGACGCGCTGGATGTTCTCCTGCACCGCGCCCTGGTCCACGCCCTGCCGCTTGCGCTTCTTCTTGTCCCTCTGCTTGCGGCGCCCGTCGGCAGTGTACCCTTCGGCCTGGATGCGGACCCGGCCGGCCGGCCCGGCGCTGGCGGCTGGCTTGGCCTTGCGGCGAGCCCGAGCCGCGGCTTCGGGGCGGATGGTCCGCACCAGCTGGGGCTTGTCCAACTCCAGCTCGGCGGCCGGCGTCGGCTTGAGGGATTCCGCCTCCTCGTCCTCCTCCACGGCTTCCGCCTGGGCCTCACCCTCGTGCTCGTCCTCCAGGATTTCTTCCGGCTCCCACAGGGATTCGCCCTCGCCTTCCCGCTCCCAGGGTGATTCCGCCTCGCCTTCCGTCTCCTCGGCAAACCCCTCGGCAACGGCAACGGCCACCTCGGCCTCCGGGTCGGGCTCGCCCGTGCCCTCCTCCGGAGCCGGAGTCTCCGCCTCGCCTTCAGCCACATCCACCCCCTGGACAGCCAGGGTGGGTTCTTCATCCGTCTCGGCCTCCGCCTCGGCTGCTTCCGCGGGTGCCTCCTGCTCCGAGGACTCGGCGACCGCCGCGGATACCGCGGTCTCCTGACTCTCCTCAGCCTCTGCCATCCGCGAGGCCCTGCGGCGCCGTCGTCGTCGTCGGGTGGGGCTCTTGCTTTCTTCGATGGCGGCCTCGATCGCCTCCTGGACGTCCTTGTGTCCCGCCCGGCGCTCTCGCTCGATGCGGGCCATGATCCGGGAGGCGTCCTCCTCCGACACCGGTGCCTGGGCGTCGGACACGGGGATCCCCATCTGCCGAAGCAGACGAAGCAGAGTCGCCGGGGTGACCCTCAGGTCGATGGCCAGTTCGAGAACCCGCATACTTCTGGACTACCTCCAGTCCCTTCCTGACTTGAATCCCGCCGCAGAGCCGAGGAGCCGTCGGGCAAGCTCCTCCGCCATTGGCTCGTCGGTCACGGCGACCGCCGTCAGAGGCGGCCCGCCCAACGCAGCACCGAGGAGCTCGCGATCTGCCACCCGCAGCGACCGCACCCCTCGGGCACCAACCAGTTTTTCGATCTTCGCGAGCTGCGTCTCGGACGCGTCACCCGCATATAGAACGAGCCTCGCTCTCCCTTCCCGAAGAGCGCGGCGTGTCGCTTCCGAACCACGTGCGACGACTCCGGCCCTCCGGGCAAGACCCAGCAGCGACAGCGCCTCAATCAGTCCGGCCTCCTTCCGCATCCGCATCCAGCCGTTCCGCGGAATCGGAGGAGGCTGGGAGCGCCACCTCCCGGTCTTCCTCCGGCGCCGAAGTCGTCTCCGGCTCCGATTCCTCACCGTCGACGGCCGAAGCGGACTCCACCTCCCCGGGCTCCGGGGCTGCGACCTCGCCCTCGACGACGGTGAGCTCATCGATCAACCGCGCGACCTCGTCCGCGTCCTCCTCCGAAAGGTCCGGAACCTTCCCAAGATCTTCGCGTTCGAGGTCGATGATATCGAGAAATGTACTATATCCAGCCGCTTCCAGGGCCGCCAGAGCTGCCTCGGAGAGATCCAGCTCGCTCAGAGGAAAGTCCGCCACCTCGTAGGACTCCTCTACCGCTCCGAACAGAGCCGCATCCGCGCCTCGCTCGAGCCACTCTCTGGACCCGTAAAGATCGATCTGCCACCCGATGAGCTGTGAAGCCAGCCTGACGTTCTGACCATTGCGTCCAATGGCCAGTGAAAGTTGATCCTCATCCACGATCGCCGTGATCACGCTCCGTGAATGATCGCTGATCACCTTCGAGACCCTCGCCGGCGCCAGAGCTCGCCGGGCAAAGACCTCCGGGTCCGGATGCCAGGGTACGATGTCGATACGCTCACCCCCCAACTCCGATACGACCGCCTGGACCCTAGACCCCTTCAGGCCGACGCATGCACCCACGGGGTCAATCGACTCATCTCGGCTCACCACAGCGATCTTCGTCCGCCCTCCGACCTCCCTGGCAATCTCCCGGATGTCCACGATGCCCTGGTAGACCTCAGGGACCTCCAGTTTGAAGAGGGCTACGACGAACAGGGGATCTGCCCTCGAGAGGATCAGGCGCGGGCCCTTGGGCGTCTCCTCCACCTTCTTGAGAACGGCCCGGATCGGCTCGCCCTGACGGAGGCGCTCCCGGGGATTCTGTTCCTTCCACGGGATGATGGACTCCGCATCCCGCGCCCGATTCAGCATGACGACGATCTTCCCGCGCTCTACCTGCTGGACCTCGCCCGAAAGCAGCTCGCCCACCCGGTCGGCGAATTCCTCACGAATTCGCTGGCGCTCGCCTTCGCGGACTCGCTGCACGATCCTCTGCTTCGTGGCCATCACGGCGTTGCGGCCGAAGCTTCCAAAGTCGACGGGAATCTCCATCACATCGCCCAGCTCGTAGGTGGCGTCATCCCAGCGCGCCTGCTCTAGAGAGATCTCCGTGGACGGATCTTCCACCAGCTCCACGACTCGCTTCAATACGACGATGTTGATCTCGCCCGAAGCCTCGTCGAACTCGATCTCAGCTTCCACGTTGGCACCGTAGATCCGTGCGAGACCGGCCATGATCCCATCCCGGATCAGGTCGTTCATCTCATCCTCGGACAGGCTCTTGTTCGCCGCCATGTCCCGGAAGGCTGCAACGATCTGCGCGGTGTTCGTCATCGCCCGTTCTCTGTTCTCCTGAGTCCTGGCGTGCATCGGACCGAAAGTCGTCCCAGCACGCGGGCATTCTCTTTCCTACTTCCAGCGAAAGGCCAGGTGCGCTCCGCTCACCCTGTTCAGCGGAACCGTCACCTCGTCTCCTCCGCTGAGCCGCAACCGCACCGACGCCTCCTCGCCTTCCCCCTCGACGCCCAGAAGCTCCCCCTCCAGGCGGGTGCTGCTTTCCCAGAGGGCCTCCCGACCCCTGACCACCACTTCCCGTCCGGTGAAGCGAACCCAGTCCCGAGTTCGCCTGAGAGGTCTCTCCACGCCTGGCGATGAAACCTCCAGAACGTACCGCTCCGGCACGGACGGGTGCGCGTCCAGCCACGGCTCCAGAGCCCGGCTCACCGCCGCACAGTCGCCCACGCTGACCCCGTGACCCGGCTCGGAGTCCGGCAGGTCGATGCGAACGCGCAGAACCGGGCGCTTCTTGCTCCCGGCCCACACCAGCTCCACCAGTTCGAAGCCCTTCTCTCCGACTCGACGCTCGAGCTCCGGCTCGATCTCGGAACGGTCCATGTCCATGGGCCCTTTCCGGGGCTTTTCCGTTTCCTGGATTGCTCCAGTCGTCCCGACCCGGAATAAAAAAGCGGGGGCTGCCAGCTCCCCCACTTCGAAAAGACCGCGGACGCGCGGCCTAATCCGATGTCCGAATATAGGCGAGACCCCTACGCGTCTCAAGGGTTTCGCCCCCCACGAGCCGGCTCCCGCCGGCGTTCAACTTCCTCTCCGGAAGGCTCGCGCGGCAGAGAGTTCAGAGCCCGCGACGGCTACGTCGCCAGGCTCCGAGCCCAGTGGAAAGAACCCGGTTCAGGGATCGTTGTTCCCGCCCGCGTCGCCCTCGGCCGTTCCAGGATCCCCTTCAGCCCCCGATTCCCCGGGCGGGTCGCCACCCCCCCCCACCGGACCTTCACCTTCGAGCCTGCCCACCCGTCCCTTCAGATCCTCCACGATCTCCCGGAGACTCTCGAACTCTCGCTGGGTGACGAAGTCGAATCGAATTCTCGCTTCCTCCGCCCTTTCCTGAGCCTTTCCCAGCCCCTGGCGAAAGACCTCTTTCACGCGATCCTGGCTCAGGTCGCCCCGTTCGCGAGCTTCGTTGATCGTCTCCTCGAGGGCATCCTTGAGCGCCGAGAGCACTCCTATGCCCTGACGGATGCCTCCGGAGATCGACTCTCTCGCACCTTTCCTCTCTTCTGCCATCTCTTCTTCTGCCATCTCTCGGTCTTTCAATGTCTATCCGTGAGACTTCCTCTTTGCCGAGCCCTCGATCCATGGGCGCGGCGCATTCCACCCTACGACGACGTTACGGCTCCGGTTTCCGTTCCATTCCGCGGGTGCAGCCGACCTCCAGCCCAACTACCAATCTCAATGCGTGAGGCGGGGGCGGCCGGCAGTCCTTAGTCCTCCCTGCGGATCCGGGCTCCCACGGCTCGGAGCAGCTCATCGATTTGCTCGTACCCACGTTCGATCTGCCCGATGTTGCCGATCAGGCTGGTACCCTGTGCCCCCAGAGCGGCGAGCAGCAAGGCCATTCCTGCCCGGATGTCCGGACTCTCCACACTGCCTCCCTTGAGGGCCGAAGGCCCTACGACCACCGCCCGGTGAGGATCGCAGAGGATGATTCTGGCGCCCATTCCAACGAGCTTATCAGTGAAGAACATGCGGGACTCGAACATCTTCTCGTGAACGATGATCGTTCCAGTGCAGCGGGTAGCGGTCACCAGGGCGATGGACGTGAGATCCGCCGGAAACGCCGGCCAGGGTCCGTCGTCGATCTTCGGCACTTGGCCAAAGGCGTCCTCACGGACCACACAATCCCTGTCTCCGTGAATCACCAGGCTGCTCCCCTCGACACGGCAGTCCACACCCAGTCGACGGAATGCCAGGAGCGTCGAATGAAGGTGCTGCAGAGGGGTGTCCTCGATGGTCAAATGGCTCCGAGTAACCGCCGCCAGGCCGATGAACGAGCCCGTTTCGATGTGATCCGGACCGATCCTGAATCGAGCTCCTCCCAGGTTCGGGACACCCTCGATATGAAGCCGGTGAGTGCCGATTCCTTCGATGCGTGCGCCCATCTGGTTCAACAGGTGACAGAGATCCTGCACGTGGGGCTCTCGCGCCGCGTTCTGGATCAAGGAGACTCCTTCCGCGAGAACGGCGGCCATGATGGCGTTCTCGGTGGCCGTCACGGACGGTTCGTCCAGGAACATGCGCGCGCCCCGAAGTCGCCTCCCCTCGATCTCGAACCCGGCCCCGAACCGGATTCGGGCGCCCAGAGCCTCGAACGCGAGGAAGTGCGTGTCCAACCGGCGCCTTCCGATGACGTCACCCCCGGGGGGCGGCAGGGTGACCTCCCCAAAACGGGCCAGCAGGGGCCCCGCAAGGAGAATCGATGCCCGAATACGTTCCGCGAGACGATCGTCAGGCCGGGTCGCAGAGAGGTGGGAGGCATCGACGGTCACTGTGCCCGCTTCGTCCCACGAGACGTCCGCACCCAGTGAAGCGATGATCTCCAGCAGCGTCTCCACGTCCCGGATGCGGGGCACGTTTTCCAGCGTGACGGGCTCCGGCGACAGAACCGTCGCGGCCAGGGCCGGCAGCGCCGCGTTCTTGTTCCCCGCCGGTCGAAGGGTACCGCTCAGCGTGTGCCCTCCCTCCACGATGAAGCTCGGCATTGGGTCCTCGCGGATCGGGTAGAGTCTTCCCCTGGCGGGGTCCGTCCAGGGATGCACTCCGCCCCGAACATATCCCTCTGGGCGGCCGTGAACCATGTGGCACAGCCGCTCCGGCCAGCGTCCCGGCACTGGGAAGGGCAGCGTCTAGTGACGGTCCGTTCCCTCGGATCTGCCTACGGGAAACTGGATCTGTCGCAGGGGTGCTGCTACACTACGTTCATGATCCATCTCGCTGCCGGCCTCTGCGCGAATCTCGGTTCCCTCGCAGCGGTTCCTCCACAGGCTGCGGCACCGGACACCCTGGTCATGGTCGCCGCCCGCACATCCTTCGAAACAGCGACGGGGATCGCCACGATCTGCGTGGCCTTCTTCCTCCTCGCGGTAGCGGTGATTCTCTTCCTGATCCTGCTTCAGGTGCACAAGGGCGTGGTGCGCTTGCGAAAGATCGTCCAGGATGCGGGAAGAGGAGTGGATCCGATCCTCGAGAAGGGGCGCAGCGTCGCCGAGAACGTGGATTTCATCTCGGCCGTGGTTCGGACGGACGTGGAGAAGCTGGGTCGAACCGTCTCGGAAATGGGCGATCGGCTGAAGAAGGCCTCCGATCAGATGGAGAGAAGGATCGAGGAATTCAACACTCTGGTGGAGCTGGTCCAATCCGAGGCCGAGGAGATCTTCGTGAACACCGCGTCGACGTTGAGAGGTGTCCAGGAGGGAGCGAAGAACCTCGGAGGCCCCGGAAGGCTCCACGAGCCCCCGAGGCCTGACAGCCTCATCCCATCCGGAGAGCGGCCGACCGAGGAGTCCGATCCTTCGCCGCCGGGGATCGCCATGCCGACGCGCCCCGCCAGCGACGATCCGGAAGAGGAACACGAGACCGGAAGCGGGAAGGAGTAGGCGATGCCCGGACGGGACAGTATCGAGTTCGCGGCCGCGTTCACCCTGGGCGCCATCCTGGGCGTGGGCATCACACTTCTTCTCGGCTCCGACATCCCTCCTCGGGTCCGTTCGGCGCGGGGTGGAAGAGAGGGCGCCACTGATTCGGACCGTGTGCACCCGGCGGTGTCGAGGGTCGTCGAAGAGGTTTCCAGGCAGACCCGATTCTCGGCCAGGGGGGTGCTGGCTAGCGCCCGAAGGGAGGCGGCCCGGATTCTGCGGGCAGTGGGCGAGGAGCTGGTGAGGAGCGACAGGGGCCCCGTGCGCTGACCGGGGATCGGACGCTCTGAAACGAACCAGGCCGAAGTGAAGGCGCGGAGGGATCGGCGTTGAAGGTTGTGGCGCCTCTGTTGATGGCTGCCGCGTGGCTGCTCCTGGTGCCCGAGGAGGCACTCGCCTGGGGACCGGGAACGCACGTCGCACTGGGAGAGCTGGTTCTCGGTTCTCTTTATCTCCTTCCACCCGCCATTCGCGCGCTCCTGGAGCGTTACCCCATCCACTTCCTCTACGGCTCGGTGGCAGCTGACATCTCCTTCGCCAAGAAGTACGCCCCGCAGGGCCGACACTGCCACCACTGGCCTGTCGGAGAGACCATCCTGCAATCGGCTCAGAACGAGCGTCTGCAGGCCGTCGGATACGGATACCTGGCGCATCTCGCCGCGGACACCATCGCTCACAACCACTTCATTCCGAGACGCCTCCTTCTCACCAGCACCACGCAGGCCGTCGGCCACACGTATTGGGAGCATCGCATGGATGTCCAGGTGGGCGAAGAATACCTGGGCCGCGCTCGGCGCGTCGTCACCCATCATGACCATGCCGAAGCCGACGAGCACTTTGACGCCGTGCTCAGCCGAACGATCTTCAGCTTCCGGACGAACCGCAGGATTTTTCGTGGAATGATCCGTTTCCAGGACAATGACCGGTGGAGACAGGCCTTCGATCAGGTTCTGCGCAAGACCCGTTTCGAGTTGGCCGATCCTCTGGTCAGGCGATATCTGGCGCTTTCCTTCGAGTACGTCACCGACTACCTGGTCAACAGGGGGCATTCCCGGGCCGCGGACTTGGACCCGATCGGCGAGATCAACCTCAGACTGGCCAAGAAGCTTCGCCACCGCGGTCTGGCGGGGGGCGGTGTGGAGTACCCGGACGTCCTGGAGGAGATAGCGAACGATTTCTTTCCTCTACCCGAGGGCCCCATGCTCTACTGGCCCAAGGTAGGAGAGGCAGCAGCGACCCGGGCTCTGCTTCCCGGGAACGGCTCACGACTCCAGGCGAGCTCGTAGTAGATCGCTCACCGCTCTTGGGTCTGCCCTGCCGGCGGACCTCCGCATCACCTCCCCGACGAAATGTCCTAGGAGGCGCACTTCACCCCGCCGGTACCTCCCTACCTCGTCCGGGTGCTCGTCCAGGACCGCGGCGATCCACTCATGGAGTCTCCCCTGGTCGCGGATCTGTTCGAGCCCCTGGGCGTGCACGATGTCCCCGGGTCTTCCTCCGGCGTCAAGCATCTTCCAGAACACCTCTTTCCCCATGACCCGGGAAATCCTCCCCTCCACGACCAGCTGCAGCAGCTCGCCCAGCGCGTCGGGTGCGATCGGGAAGGACGCCGGATCGAGGAGGCGCTCGTTCATCGCCTGAAGCACGGTCTCCATCACCCAGTTCGCAGCCGTTTTCGGGTCGGGCGCGTGGAGGACGACCGACTCGTAATAATCTGCGAGCGCCCGGGAAGCCGTCAGCACCCCGGCGTCATGGTGCGGGAGCCCGTACTCCTGACCGAATCTGGCTTCTCTCTCGGCGGGAAGCTCCGGAAGGGCACGCCGAGCTGCGCTGATGGCCTCGGGCGCCAGCTCAAGGGGGGGGAGATCCGGCTCCGGAAAGTACCGGTAGTCCTGGCTCTCCTCCTTGGTGCGAATCGGGCGCACTTCGGCCCTGGCCGCGTCCCAGGTCAGTGTTTGCGACACGATGGCCGCGCCGCGCGCGAGAAGCTCCCGCTGGCGTTTGATCTCCAGATGGAGGGCCCGCTCCAGGGCGGAAAAGGAATTCAGGTTCTTCAGCTCGGTCTTACAGCCCGGAAGAGCGCCTCCGCAGGATCGCAGGGAGACGTTCGCATCCACCCGGAGACTGCCCTCCTCCATGTTGCAGTCACTCACTTCCAGATACTCGAGGAGGCGCTTGACACCGCCCAGGCATTCCCTGGCTTCCCGCGGGTGTCCGAGGTCGGGCTCGAAGACGATCTCCACCAGGGGGACGCCCGCACGATTGAGATCCACGGCGGTACACCCGTCGAACCGATCGTGTAGCGACTTCCCGGCATCCTCCTCGATGTGTATCCGGCTCACCCGCACCCGCAAGGGACCGCCCGAACCCTGGAGCTCGAATCGCCCTCCCGTGGCCAGAGGGCGGTCATACTGGGAGATCTGGTAGCCCTTCGGCAGATCGGGGTAGAAGTAGTTCTTTCGGGCGAAGATGCTGGTCCTGTGGATCCGGCAGCCCAGCGCGAGAGCTGCGCGCAGCGCCAGATGAACGGCGTCCGGGTTCACTACGGGCAGCGCTCCTGGAAGACCGAGGCACACGGGACACACGTGCGTGTTGGGCTCCGCCCCGAATTCCGTGGAGTCGGAGCAGAACAGCTTCTGCGGAGTGCGAAGCTGGACGTGGACTTCGAGGCCGATGACCGGCTCCCAATCAGTCGTCACCTAGCTCCTCCGGACCCCAGCGATGACTCAAGGGCCATCGCGGCTCGGATCAGCTTCGGCTCGGACCAGCGGGGCCCCAGGAGCTGGCCGCCCACCGGGAGACCGCCCACCTCGCCGATGGGCAGGGAAAGGGCCGGAATCCCTGCCAGATTGGCCGAGACAGTGAACACGTCGGAGAGGTACATCTTCACCGGATCCCTCAGTCGCTCGCCCAGGCGGAAGGCCGTCGTGGGTGAAGTAGGTGTGAAGATCAGGTCCACTCCGGTTCCGAAAACCGTGTCGAAGTCCCGACGGATCAGACCGCGAACCCTCTGAGCGCGTCCGTAGTAGGCCTCGTGATATCCTGCGGACAGGACGTAGGTCCCCAGGAGAATCCGGCGCTTCACTTCGGCTCCGAGCCCCTCTGAACGAGTGGTCTCGTGGAGGGCCCGGACGGACGGTTCGTCGACGACACGCAGGCCGTATCGGACCCCATCGTATCGAGCCAGGTTACTGGAGGCCTCCGCTGGAGCGATGATGTAGTAGGCCGGTATGGCGTACTCCGCGTGCGGAAGCGATACAGGACGCACCTCCGCTCCCAGCCCTTCCAGCCGCCCGAGCGCCCTCACACAGAGATCGCGGATCGACGCGTCCAGCGTGTCGCGGAAGTGCTCGGATGGCACTCCCACCACCAACCCGCTGGCGCCCCGGACATCCCCGGCGGTCACGGCGTCCATGGCCCCGTGCTCTGCCGTCGTGGAGTCCCGAGGGTCCCATCCGGAGATGACCTCCAAAAGGACGGCGGCGTCCTCCACCGTCCGGGCCAGTGTCCCAACCTGGTCGAGGGAGGAAGCGAAGGCGACGAGGCCGTAACGGCTCACACGTCCGTACGTCGGCTTGATTCCCACCACACCGCACAGCGATGCCGGCTGCCGCACCGATCCTCCGGTGTCCGAGCCGAGGGCCGCGGGAACCAGACCTGCAGCGACCGCCGCCGCCGACCCCCCGGAGCTCCCCCCCGGCACTCGGTTGAGGTCGCGGGGGTTCCGGGTGGGACCGAACGCCGAGTGCTCGGTCGACGAGCCCATGCCGAACTCGTCCATGTTGGTCTTGCCGATGATGATGGCGCCGGCCTCCCGCAGCCTCCTCACCACGGTTGCCTCGTACCCGGAGCGATACCCCTCCAGTATCCGCGATCCACAGGTGGTGGGTAGCCCAAGCGTTGCCAGGTTGTCCTTGATGGCGATGGGAACACCGGCGAGCCGACCCACACGGGGTCCGTCGCCGAGGGCATCGAGCTCTCGATCGTCCAGGACCGACAGGAAGGCATGGAGGGAAAGTTCTCCTCGGTCGTCTTGGCGGATGGCCTCCACCGAGCGACGGGCAAAGAGGCTCGGAGAGACGGCTCCGTCGCGCACCTCCTGGCTCATCTCCGCGATCCCGGGCAGCCTCGGACGCCACGTCATAGGCCCCTCCCGTCGTCCGGATCGCCGAGGGCTGGAAGTCTCGGCACCACGAACAGCCCATCCCTCCAGCCGGGCGCGACCTCCGAGAGGGGCACACGCAAGATATCCGGCTCCGGACGAGGTGCCCACGCCACGGTCCACTCGATGACCCGACTCGATCCGGAATCGTCGGCGAGGTCCGCCTGCTCCAGGCGTTCCACGTGTTCGAGGATCGCGGCCAGCTCATCTCTCAGCTCCACCGCCTCCCGGTCGGTGAGCCTCAGCCTGGCCAGCGCGGCGACCCGAAGCACATCCTCCCTCGAGACGGACACTCGTTACCTTCCTGGGACCGTGTCACGCGTCGTAGTCACGCTCGAGGCCGGCATACCGTACCAGGAGCTTCTTGGGACCGACGGAGTCGAAGTCCACCGTGACCTTGAGGTCCCGTCCGAACCCGGAGACCTCTTTGATGGACCCTGATCCGAAGGTGGCATGCACGACCCTCTCACCCTTCACGAACCGCGGCAGATCCTGGTTGAGGGAGTCCTCGAAATCAGTGTCGAGGTCCATAATGACCTCCCGTCGAGAGTGCCTCGCGGACCGCCGGGTCTGGAACAGGTGCTCCTTCAGTAGTCGGGGGGTCTTCAGGATCTCAAGGAGCGACGGGGGAATGGCCTCCAGGAAAGACGAGGGTCGGCCGAACCTGACGTCTCCCGCTCTTCGGCGCTCTCGAGCGTGGACCAGGTAGAGCTTCCGCTCCGCCCGCGTCACACCGACGTAGAACAGCCTTCTCTCCTCCTCCAGCTCTTCCGGCTCGTCGAAGGCACGATTAAGGGGAAACAGGCCGTCCTCCAGGCCGGTGATCCAGACAACGGGAAACTCGAGGCCTTTCGCGTTGTGGAGGGTCATCAGGGTGACAGCATCCGAGTCCGGGTCGTGTCGATCGATGTCGGTCACCAGGGCTACGCGTTGCAGAAAGAGATCCAGCTCCGTGAATCGGTCCCGATCCTCCGGATCCGCCTCCTCGAGGAGCTCCGCGTTGAAGTCCAGAGCCCCCGCGATGAGCTCCATCACGTTCTCCACCCGATCTTCCCCCTCAGGCCCCTCGTCCCGAAGCACCTGCAGTAGCCCCAGCCGCTCCACCAGCTCGTCCAGAAGCTTGCCAACGGAGACCTGCGCCGCCATCGCAGAGGACCGCTGGATGAGCTCCGAGAACCGAACCAGGGACCGCGCCGCGGCCCTCGGGAGCGCCGCGTTCTCCTCGGCGCGCCGGGCCGCCTCCAGAAGCGTGAGTCCCTCTGCCGCGGCCCATTCGGCCAGCTTGCCCTGAGATGAATCGCCGATACCGCGCCGCGGATAGTTGACGATCCGTTCGAAGGCCCCGGCGTCCCTCGGGTTCGAGATCAACCGCAGGTAGGCCAGTACGTCCTGGATCTCCCGGCGCTCGTAGAAGCGCACGCCGCCCACGACCTGGTAGGGGATGCCTCGGCGCCGGAACGCGTCCTCCAGCGCACGAGCCTGCGCGTTGGTCCGGTAGAGAATGGCCGCGTCCCGATAGCCGAAGTCCAGATCCTTCTCCGCCCGGGTCTGAACCTCGTCAGCGGCCCACAGCGCTTCATCCGTCTCGTCCGCGGCTTCCACCAGGGTAATCCGCTCTCCGCCCATCCGATCGGTCCTGAGCGTCTTGCCCTTCCGGTTCACATTCAGACGGATGACGGCGTTGGCCGCTGCGAGGATTCGCTCGGTAGATCGGTAGTTCGTCTCCAGCCGGACCACCGCCGCATCCGGGAAGGCCGCTTCGAAGTCCAGGATGTTCCGGATGTCCGCCCCCCGCCAGCCGTAGATGCTCTGGTCGTCGTCTCCCACCACCATCAGGTTGCCGTGTCCCCCTGCGAGAAGCTCGAGGAACCGGTACTGGGCGTGATTCGTGTCCTGGTACTCGTCCACGAGCACGAAGGCGAAGCGATCCCGATACCGTTGCAGCACTCCGTCATTCCCCTCGAAGAGCTCCACTGGCTTCACCAGCAGGTCGTCGAAGTCGAACGCGTTCTGGTCCCGCAGACGGTCCTGGTAGGCCGGATAGACCCTGGACGCGTTCCGCGCCAGCACGTCGGCGCCGCCACCGTGGATCCCTCCGTATTCCTGGGGCGATATTAGATGGTTCTTCGCCATGCTGATGCAGTGACGAAGGGCCGCCGGGTGCCAACGTTTGGGATCGATGCTCAGTGCCAGCTGGGTCTTCTTGACCAGGCGGAGGCTCTGATCAGCGTCCTGGATGGTGAAGGAGTGGGACCACCCCAATTGCGGCGCGTGCCGTCTGAGGATGCGAGATCCCACGGCGTGGAAGGTGCCGATCCACATGCCCGCGGGCTCCCCTCCGAGCATACGACGGATTCGCGACCGCATCTCCGCGGCAGCTTTGTTCGTGAAGGTCACCGCGAGGATGCGCTCCGGGGACACTCCGTGCTCCAGGACCAGGTGGGCCACCCTGGACGTCAGGACGCGGGTCTTCCCCGAGCCGGCGCCCGCCAGCACCAGCAGGGGCCCCTCGAAGTGTTCGACGGCCTCCCGTTGCTGGGGATTCAGTCGATCGAGGTAGGACGCGGTGCCGATGGACAAAGCTCGATGTCGGATGGGATTCGTGGTGGACTGCTACCCCTTGACGGCGGGAAGTTTCACGCGAATGCGAGCCCCATGTCTCGCTTCCACGAGCTCGATCTTCCCACCGTGAGCCCCCTCGACGATTCTCCGCGACAGAGCGAGCCCGACACCCCATCCCTTCGGCTTCGTCGTGGTGCCGGGTTCGAACAGTCGGTCCCGGATCTCGGGGGCCACGCCCGGCCCGTCATCGGCAATCTCCAGCACGACCCAGCCGGCCTCAGCGTGTTCTCCGCGAATCGAGATTCGGCCTCCGCGCCCCGCCAGAGCGTCAAGGGAGTTCTTCACCACATTCTCCAGCGCCCAGGCCAACAGTACCTCATTCCCCCTTACGGCCGGAAGGGACTCGGGAAGATCGAGGTGCAGCTCCACTCCCGGACCCAGTCGAGGAAGCCGTGCACGCAGATAGCGCTCCAGGTTACGGGCCAATCGATGTACGTCGAGACCCCCGAGCTCCGGCGTTCGGCCGATGAGCTCGAAGCGTCGGGCGATCCTCTCCAGCCGTACCAGATCCTCCCCCACCTCCCGGGCGATCTGCTCGTCAGTCACCTCGCCGGGCCGATCGCCGTGGGGAAGCCCCAGGACCTCGAGCCAACCTTGCAGAGAGGAAATGGGGGTACCCAGTTGGTGCGCCAGCTCGCGAGCCATGAGGGTCCACGCCCGTTCGCTCTCCGCCCGCCACTGGTAGCGGATCAGGGTCACGCCCGTGAGCACGGTGAGAAGAAGGCCTCCTGCCTGGAGCCACGGGATCCAGCGCAGCTGTCTCAACTCCGGGGGGTCTCCGTAGTGGATGCGGGTGACCTCGGGGTCGCCTACCGGAGGATTTCGCGCGTCCAGGGTGCGTACGTAGGCCCGAATGCGAATCTGTCCCTCCGGGGTGTCAGGGTCCGCCACGAAGGGAAGATTGGCCGCGGAGAACACGGAGTCTCCGGGGCCCGTCAGCACCAGCGGAACCCCCACGTCGAGAATGAGATCCTGGAGCTCGAACAGGCGTCGGTCCGTGCTCTCCGGGCTCGGATCCTGGACCAGCGCCTGGACCTCGGCGAAGATCTGGGTGAGGGTGGCCGCGTCATCCTGAAGCGCTCCCGCGACCCGCTCCGTGTAGAGAAGGTACCAGGTGAGAAGGGCGACGAACAGGATCGCCAGGGCCAGCGGCCATCTGCGCCGGATCACACGTCCTCCTCCTTGGCGGGGGCACCCCGGGCCCCTTCTGGCGCCCTCCCACCGACGGAAGCCCGCAGCCCGCCGGGGGCTCAGGCCTCGATTCGCTCGAAGCCTACGTAGGGATGGATCACCTCGGGCAGCACCACGGACCCGTCGGCCTCCTGGTAGGCCTCCAGGAGAGCCACCACCAGGCGCGGCAGGGCCAGTCCCGACCCGTTGAGGGTGTGGACATACTCCGGCTTCTCACCCGGCCGGGGCCGATAGCGAAGGTTGGCTCGCCGGGCCTGATAATCCGTGAAGTCGCTGCAGCTGGAGACCTCGAGCCACTTCTTCACCCCGGGCGCCCACACCTCAAGGTCGTACGTCATGGCGCTGGAGAATCCTAGATCGCCAGTGGCCAGATTCACGACACGGTACGCAAGGCCCAGGAGCTGAAGCACCTTCTCGGCCTCGGCCGTGAGCTCCTCGAGCGCCTCGCGACTCCGCTCTGGGCTCTCGAATCGCACGAGCTCCACCTTGTCGAACTGGTGGACGCGAAGGAGTCCACGGGTATCGGCACCGGCGGCTCCGGCCTCCCTCCGGAAGCACGGCGAGTACGCGGTATACCGGATCGGCAGTGCGTCTGCCGGAAGGATCTCGTCCCGATGCAGGTTCGTGAGCGGGACCTCGGCAGTGGGAATCAACCACAGATCGTCCCGCTCAGTCAGGTATGACTCGTCAGCGAACTTCGGGAGCTGGCCGGTCCCGGTCATCGTCTCCCGGCTCACCAAGTAGGGGACGCGGAGTTCCTGGTACCCGTGCTCGCTGGTGTGGAGGTCGAGCATGAAGTCGACGAGACCTCTCTGCAGGCGCGCTCCGCGGCCCACAAGCACGGGAAACCCGGAACCCGACAGTTTCGAACCACGAGGAAGATCCAGGATTCCCAGGTCGTCCCCCACCTCCCAATGAGGCCGAGGCTCGAAATCGAAGGTCCTGAGCTCCCCCCAGGAGCGAACGATCTGATTGCACTCGACCCCACCTTCCGGTACCTCCGCGAGGGGCAGGTTGGGCGTGTTGGCCAGCCATTCCTCGATCCGGGCCTCCAGCGCTGCAGTGTCCCCCTCGAGCTCCCCAATCCTCCGGCTCACCTCCCTCATGCGTGCCACGAGCGAGTCGATGGGCTCCCCCTGCCTCTTCAACTCGCCAATGGTGCGTGATACCTCGTTGCGCTGGGCTCGAAGCTCGTTGGCCTCCCCGATCGCCACTCGGCGTTTCTCATCAAGCTCCAGCAGCTCATCCACCCATCCGGCGGCGTCCGCCAGCCCTCGTTTCGCAAGACCCTCTCGGACCCGCTCGGGCTCGTTCCGGATCAGGCGTAGATCCAACATGGATCAGTCCCCTCTGGGAATCAGCCTCCGGCTGTCGCACTCCGGATTGACGTCGAACTGGAACGTCAGCGTCTGTCGCTCGACGTCCGCCCCCAGAACTTCCATCTTCGCGAAGTAGTTGCACGATCCAAAGAAGAAGTCGCTCTGCTCGTGGGTGCGAACCACGAAGACCTCGCCGACCCGGGCCGGGAGCGAGCGGTCCGAGATGTAGAGCGTCGTGTCGGACGGAGCTTCTCTGAGATCGAAGAAGCTCGCGCCCGGCATGGGCGCGATCCGTGCTTCGGAGATCACGCCGAGGACCCTCGGAGGCAGAAGAACGAGCTCCTCGTCCTCGGTGTCCACTGCGATGTCCCAACCGCCGCTCTCGGCTGCCGACTCGATCCGGACCACTCTGCGGCTGAGGAAGTCGAAAGCGGAGGGAAGATTGAGCTCGGGCCGCGCCATCGAGTAGAGCGTGACCGTGTCCGGGTTCACGTCCCAATCGATGGCGAAGGGATCATCGTCGCACGCCAAAGCAACGATGACAAGCAGCCCGAAGGCTGCCACCACTGTCCTCAGATGGACGGCTCTCATTCGTCCGCGCTTCCTCTCGTACAGGCGGCACAAGACTATCCGGGAGCGAAGAGGGGTGTCAACCCCCCGAAACTCCAGCATTTTCTTGACTTTACACCCCCTGCCGGGTAGGTTCCCACCGCCCTGAGATCGAGGTTCGAACTCCAGTGAGTGCCCATGCCCGATGCCTCTGATCCTCGTACCCCTCGGGCCAGGATTCTCGTCGCGGAGGACGAGCCCCACATCCGGAGGGTTCTTCAGACACTGCTCGAACTGCCCTCGTTCGAGGTGGACTTCGCCCAGGATGGTGACGCGGCCCTGACGATGCTGGAGGGGAAGCGAGAATACGACCTGGCGATCCTCGATCTGATGATGCCTGGGGCGTCGGGCCTGGAGGTCCTGGCCCGCATTCGGGGGTCGGGCCGGAGTAGCACGCTCCCGGTCGTGATCCTCACGGCGAAGGGGCAGGACGCCGATCGTGAGGAAGCTCTGGCGCTGGGAGCCTCCGCCTTCATGACGAAGCCTTTCAGCCCCAAGAAGCTTCTTGCCCGCATCGATGAGCTCCTCGGACAGTGACCCTCTCCTCCGGGTGGTGATTCTGGCCGGAGGAATCGGATCCCGGTTCTGGCCCGTGAGCACCCCTCGGCGTCCGAAGCAATTCCTCCCGCTGGTGGGCGGCCGTTCCCTCATCGAGGCCACGGTGGAGCGAGCCCTGTCTCTCGTCCCGGTGCAGGGCATCCGCATTGTGGCCGGAGTCCACCTGCGGCGGGGAATCCAGGACCTGCTCCCGGATCTCCCCAACGACTGTGTGCTCGTCGAGCCCGAAGCGAAGGGGACGGCACCCGCTCTCGCATGGGCAGCCTGGACCCTGGCCCAGGAAGATCCCGGGGCCGTCATGGTTTCCCTCCACTCAGACCATCTCGTGGAGCCCGCGTCCGCACTGGACGAGGCTCTTCGGGAAGCGGCGCGAATCGCGGTCCTGGAAGACGTCCTGGTGTGCGTCGGCGCGGAGCCGGACCGCGCCGAAACGGGATATGGGTACATCCTGCCCGGGGCTCGTGTAGAGGCCGCAGGAGCCTTCGACGCCAGTCGAGCCAAGGCATTCGTGGAGAAGCCGGACCGGGAAACGGCGGAACGATACGTGGCGCAGGGCTATCTCTGGAACACCGGCATCTTCGTCTGGAGCGTTCGCCGATTCCTGCAGGAGATCCGTGAGGTGGCACCCGAAATCGGACAGCATCTGCCGCTTCTGCGAACCAATGGCCCCGGTGCGTTCTTCGCGAGCTGTCCGGCGGGCACCGTCGACGTGCGGGTGATGGAGCGCAGCCAACGGGTCGTGACCCTCAGGGCCACCTTCGAATGGGATGACATAGGAAGTTGGGAGGCCCTGTCGCGAGCCCTCTCACCCGACTCCGACCAGAATGTCTCCGTAGGCCAGGCACACTTCTTCGAGGGGCGAAGGAACGTCGCGTACTCCGAGTCCGGAACTCTCGTGCTCTTCGGTGTCGAGGACCTCATCACCGTACAGACCCCCGAGGTCACGCTGGTTATGCCACGCTCCATGGCTCCCCACCTGAAGCGCCTTCTCCCTCAGGTTCCACCCCAGCTCCGGACGCCGGAGTCGGAGTCGTGAATCCCTCTCTCTACCTTTTCGATGATGCGCAGGCCCGTGCCTGGGCCCCCTACTCGCTCACGCGGCCGGTGGGGGAACTGCTCTTCGGTTGCCTCCTCCTGCGGGAACGAATCGAGCGTGCCACCGGACTCCCATGCCTCGGTCACCTTGCCGGGGCCCTGCTCCTGGGTTTCGAGGAGGACGGCGCCCCCACGGGCCTGAGGCCCTCGGACCTACCCACCGATCTGACGCGTCTCGTGACCCTGAGCAGGGTGGTTCCAGTAGGCACGTGGGTTCTTCCGCGGCCGCCCGCGACTCTGCAGGTCGGCGGTCGCACGGTGGGTTGGGTCCTCCCCCCCGGATCCCGGATGCCCACCGAGGAGGAGCTGCTCGCTCCCCACGAGGCCCCGCCAATCGGCGGCATCGTCGAGATGGAGGGACGTCTCCTGGATCAGCCCTGGGACCTCGTCGACGGCAACGCGGACCGCATACGGAGGGACGTGTCTGAGCTCTTCGGCGCGGGTGCGACGACAGAGCCCTCCGGCGTGCATCATCTGGGGGAGGGACCCCTTTCCATCGGCGAGGGCGTCATTCTGGAGCCCGGTGTGGTCCTCGACACGCGGCTCGGTCCGATTCGGTTGGACGACGGTGTGCGCGTTCATGCCCTCACCCGCCTCGAGGGCCCAGCGTACGTGGGACAGGACAGCGTGATCCTCGGCGGCGCCGTCAGCCGTCTCTCCGCAGGTCCGGTATGCCAAATTCGGGGGGAGGTGGAGGATAGCGTGATCCTCGGATATTCGAACAAGGCGCACGACGGCTTCCTTGGCCATGCCTACGCGGGAAGGTGGGTCAACCTGGGGGCCCTGACCACGAACAGCGACCTCAAGAACAACTACAACCCCGTGCGAGTCGGGGCCCGCGGAGGGGAAGTGGACACGGGGCTCCTCAAGGTTGGGTGTTTCCTGGGGGATCACGTCAAGACCGGAATTGGAACCCTGCTCAACACGGGAACCGTGGTGGGAGCCGGCAGCAGCGTCTTCGGCGGAAGCATGCCCCCGAAATACGTCCCTCCTTTCAGCTGGGGCTCCGGACCCGATCTTGGAGAGTTCCGGCTCGACGACTTCATGCGCCTCGCCGAGCGGGTCATGGCACGCCGTGGAGCCACCCTCCGCGAAGGTCAACGATCCGTCCTGACACGAGCCTGGGAAGCCACCCGGAGCGAGCGCGTTTGAACGAGCCGGGTCCGGTCCGCAGGTCGTTCTCCGGCGGGAGCTCGATCAGATTGGCCGTGCTGGGCAGCGGCAGCTCCGGCAATGCCACATTCGTGGAGGCGGGGGACACCCGGATCCTGGTGGATGCGGGATTCAGCGGTCGCGATCTGGAGCGCCGCCTGCGTGCCCTGGAGATTTCCCCCGAGTCGATCTCCGCTGTGGTGATCACTCACGACCACGGCGACCACACGCGAGGAATGGGAGTCATCTCTCGCCGCCACGCGATCCCGCTCCACGTGACTGCCACCACCAGGCGCGCGTGCCAGAACCTTCTCCGGGGCGTGGAACAAACACGCAGGTACGACCCCGGCCGACCGTTTCGCGTCGGTCGGATCCGGGTAGAGCCGTTCCTCACCGTACACGACGCTGCGGACCCCGTGGCCGTGGCCCTGGTCGACGAGCGCAGCGGGGCTCGGGTCGGAATCGCCACGGACCTGGGACGTCCCACGCTCCAGGTTCGACATGCCCTGTCAGGATGTCACTTCCTGATTCTCGAGGCGAACCACGACGAGGGGATGTTACTCCAGGGCCCGTACCCCTGGTCGGTGAAGCAGCGCATCGCCTCGAGCCACGGCCACCTGTCCAACCAGGCTGCCGCACGTTTTGCCGTGGACCTGCTCCACCCCCACCTGGTGGGGGTCGTGCTCGCACACCTCTCGAATGAGTGCAACCGTCCGGAGCTGGCATTGGACGTGGTGGGAAGGGCGCTCAGCAAGGCCGGATACCGTGGCCTCCTGGACGTCGCCCGGCAGGATGAGCCTACCCGGGTCTATGACGTAGAAGCTCTCCGCCGCCGGGTCGAGCCACAACAGCTCTCCTTCCTCTGAGTGGGTCGAACACCGCCCGGCCTCCTGGGATCCGGCCGGCGGGGTGCTCTCGGACCGAAGCGTCGTCCCGTCTCGTTGGATCGGGCGCCTCGAAGCTCTGCATGGCTACCGGACTTCTGAGACGGTGCGCTAGAGGCCCAGGATATTCAGGAAATCGTTGGACAGGGCGAGGATCATGATGCCCATGATGATGATGAAGCCCACCTGGCTCCACCGGGCTCTCTGCTCGACGCTCAGGGCCCTTCCGCGGACCGCTTCGATGGCGAGGAAGACCAGGTGACCTCCGTCCAGGATGGGAATGGGCAGGATGTTCAGGATCGCAAGGTTGATGGAGAACAGCGCCATGAACCGGAGGAACATGTCCAGGCCCTGCTCTGCAGCCTGACCGGAGGCGGCCCCGATCGTCACGATGCTCCCGAGGGAGCGAGGGGACACGCCCCCCGTGACCAGATCCCTCAGGAACCCCAGGATGAGGGCTGTCATTCCGACGGTGTCCCGATACCCGGCGGTCACCGCCTCCAGGGGCGTGAGGGAGGTGTTCACCTGCTCGTATCCCGGAATCCAGATTCCGATCTGACCCACCGTCGTCGATTCGCCCGTCAGGGGATCTCTCTCCTCCACCGATTCGGGCGTGACGATCCGTGTGAGCACCTGGCCATTCCGAAGAATCTCGATGGCAGTGCGCTCCCCCGGTCGAGCCTTGATCTCCCGGACGAGCGCGTGCCAGGTCTGGACCTCGACACCGTCCACCGACAGGACGCGGTCCCCGGCCCTCAGGCCCGCCTGTTCTGCGGGCTGCCCGGGAACCACCGCCCCGATATCGGCCTCCAGCCAGAAGGTGACGGCCAGAGCCAGGCGGGCGCGGTCCAGGTCTGAGCTTGGCATGCGTATTTGGACGATGTCAGGGGGATCGGCGAGCTCGACCTCCGTCGGCCCGGCCGGGAGCTCGTAGAAGCTCTCGACGAGATCGCCCCAGTGAGAGATCTGTCGCTCCCCTATCCGGAGAACCCGCGATCTCGCCGGTACTCGGCCCAGCGCTTCCGTGCCCGAAGGCAGGAGGTCCTCTTCAACGGTTCCGATCCGGTCCGTGGCCGGATAACGCACTCCCCAGGCACCCGCCACGACCGTGTACGTGACGAGGGCGAAGAGCATGTTCATGATCACGCCGGCGGAGATTACGAACGCCCGGGCCCACAAAGGCTTGGCGTCGAAGTCCCGGGCACTGGGCTGCCTGGCCCCCATCACCCGTCCACCCTCCAGGTGCTCCAGCACCTCGTCAGCCATCCCGCCCATCTTGACGTATCCACCCAACGGAATGGCGCTCAGGACATACTCGGTCTCACCCTTCTGTAAGCCCCAGACCTTCGGACCCAGACCGATGGAGAACCGCTGCACCTCGACGCCCACCATCTTTGCAGCCAGGAAGTGCCCGAGCTCATGGACGAAGATGAGCACACCCAGAAGAACGATTGTCGCCAGAACCGTCATCAGCTTCTTCTCACCGGGGCCGAGCCCAGGGCCCGCACCGCCTCTCTTGCGTGTTCACGAGCCATCCGGTCCACGTCGAGGACTTGCTCCACGCTCTCCACCCGCTCCACCCGCATTCGATTCAGTGGCTCTTCCACCACCCGGCAGATCCCGAGGAAGTCGATGGCTCCGCTGAGGAACGCAGCCACGGCGATCTCGTTGGCCGCATTGAAGACAGCCGTCGCCGTGCCTCCCGCCCGACCGGCGTCGAGTCCCAGTCTGAAGAGCGTGAACACCCCGGAGTCCACCTCCTCGAAGGTCAGCGGCGACGATCCCACCGGATCGAAGGTACGAAGCTCCTGGTCCTCTATTCTGGCGGGATAGCCGAGAGCGTAGAGGATCGGCAGCTCCATCGTCGGGAATCCCAGCTGTGCGAGGACGGAGCCATCTCGAAACTCCACGAACGAATGGACGATGGACTGCGGGTGAACGACGGCCTCGATACTCTCGTACGGTAGCGCGAATAGGTGATGCGCTTCGATGATCTCGAGAGCCTTGTTCGCTAGCGTGGCCGAGTCCACGGTTACCTTCTCACCCATCTTCCATGTGGGATGCCGCAACGCCTCCTCCCGTCCGACCCCCTCCAGCTCTTCTCGCCTCATCCCTCGAAAGGGACCTCCCGACGCGGTAAGGACCACCCGCGATACAGCGGACGCGTCATACCCCTCGATGCATTGAAGGATCGCGCTGTGCTCACTGTCCACGGGGACCAGCTCCCCGGCTCCCTGATGGACTGCTCTCATCACCAGGTCGCCTCCCGCCACCAGCGATTCCTTGTTGGCCAATGCAAGACGCTTGCCGGCCTGGAGAACCCGGAGGGTGGCCCGGAGGCCAGCCGCTCCCACCAACGCATTGATCACGACGTCGACTTCGGGGTCCTCTGCAAGCGAGAGGAGAGCCTCGCGGCCGCCGAGCCAGCGGCATCCCAAATGGCCTGCGTCCGCCGGAAGGAGCTCTTCCCTCGCCACCACCACCGACCTGGGCTTCCAGCGATCCGCCTGCCGCGCCAGAACGTCCACGGAACTGTTCGCCGCCAATGACACCACCCGGAACCGCCGCGGATGGCGTTCGATCACCCGCAGAGCACTGTTTCCGATCGATCCCGTGGACCCGAGGATGGAGACCCCGATCACGAAGCGAGTCCCTTCAGCAGCAGCAGCAGCAGAAACGTCGCCGGAAAGGAGAAGAACAGAGCGTCGAACCGATCCAGGACACCCCCGTGCCCGGGGAAGATCGTCCCGGAATCCTTCACTCCGGCCTCCCGCTTCAGCACGGACTCCCCAAGGTCGCCCACCTGTCCTGCGGCTCCCACGAGAAGACCGATCCCCGCGCCCGCCCACGTGCCCATGCCGAATCCTGGGATTCCGTCCAGCGCCAACCAGGCGAAGACGGCTGCGGCGAGAGTGGAGCCAACCAGGCCCGCCACCGCCCCGAGTACTGTCTTGTGGGGGCTAACCAGTGGACAGAGTTTCCTTCGCCCCCACTGGGTCCCGCACAGGTAAGCGCACGTGTCTCCGACCCAGATGATCACAAGGGGGAACACGAGAAGGAGCGGGCCCGCCCACGGCCCGGCTCCCGCAGGCGGAAGATGTCGAAGCAGCACGGCGAATGAGAGCGAGCCCCCGATGAGCAGCGTGCCGGTCACCGTGGCGCCCACCGCCGCCAGAGGCGATCCCTCAGGCCCCCGACGTGAGACTGCAGCCGCGAGGGAGACGAGCACCAGGGCGAGGCCCAGGGCCCAGCCCGCTTTCGCCACGGTCTCGAAGGAGGGGGTGGCCGTGGCCACGAGAACCAGGGCTGCTGAGCACGGAATGCCCAGATAGTAGAACGGTCGAACCCCTCGCTTCTCCGCCAGGCCGTAGTACTCGAGAGAGCCAAGGGCCGCAATGATCGCCAGCACCCCACCCAACGCCCAGCCACCTAGATACACGATGAGCAAGGCGAGGGGGATTCCCACCACTGTGACGGGAATGCGGCGAGTGAGATCAGGGAGAGCCACGAGCCCCCCTCACACCGCCGGAAGCCGCGCGCTCAAGGCGCGGGTACCCGCCCGAACCTCCTCTCGCGGGTCTGGAAATCGACCACCGCCGAGAAGAGGCTCTCCCTGGTGAAGTCCGGCCAAAGGACCGGCGAAATGTGGAGCTCCGTGTATGCCAACTGCCAGAGCAGGAAGTTGCTGATCCGAGACTCCCCGGAAGTGCGTATGAGAAGATCGGGATCAGGAAGCCCTCGAGTGAAGAGGAAGCGCTCGAACAGGCCCTGATCGATATCGCCGGGGTCGAGGTCGCCGTCCCGCACGCTCTCGGCAATCCGCCGGGCCGCTTGCAGGATCTCTCCACGCCCCGAGTAGGAGATCATGAGGTTCACTCGCAGAGCGTTTCCCCCCTCGGTAACCTCCATGATACGCTGCACGGCCGATCGGGTCGGCTTGTCCAGGCGACCGATCTCTCCCAGCACACGGACCTCGACCCCCTTTTCCCTCAGCTCCTCCTGCTCCCTCTCGGCATAGGTCTTGAGGAGAGCCATCAGAGCTCTGATCTCGCGGGGAGGCCGCTGCCAATTCTCGGTGGAGAATGCGAAGAGGGTGAGAACTCGAATTCCGGATTCCACCGCACCCCCGATCGCCTCTCGAACCGCCTTCATCCCCGCTCGGTGGCCCGCAGTCCGAGGTAGGCCCCGCCGAGCCGCCCACCGACCGTTGCCGTCCATGATGATCGCAACATGCCGGGGCACGACGCCCGGACGGTCCTTGACTCGCTCGAGCAGCTCCGAAGCCACCGGAGGGGCTTGTGGAAGAGATCCTACGGGGGCCGGTCGCCCCACGGGGGCCGAGAAGCTCAGATCTCCATAACCTCCTGCTCCTTCTTCAGGAGCAGCTCATCGATCTTCTGAATGTACTCGTCGGTGAGCCTCTGGGTCTCCTCCAGCTGGCGGTGTCCTTCGTCCTCTCCCAGCTCGTGGTCCTTCATCTCCGCCTTGATCTCATCGTTCGCCGCTCGCCGGGCATTCCGGACCGAGACCCTCGCCTCTTCAGCCATCTTGTGAAGGAGCCGCACGTACTCCTTGCGCCGCTCCTCGTTGAGAGGCGGAATCGGCACCCGAACGACGGATCCGTCGTTGGATGGATTGAGGCCGAGGTCGGCCACCAGGATGGCGCGCTCGATACTCCCGATGAGAGACGAATCGAACGGTTGAACCACCAGAAGGGTCGAGTCGGGCGTGGAGATGTTCGCCACCTGGTTCAAGGGCATCTTGGTCCCATAGGCCTCCACCCGCACGGTGTCCAGGAGAGCCGGAGAGGCCTTGCCGGTTCGCACGGTGGCGAACTCCCTGCGCAGGGCATCCAGTGCGTCCTCCATCCGCTGCTTCGGATCCTTCGAACTCATGGTCTCGAGTCTCCCTCCAGGGTTTGAAGGGTTGCTGAGCGGAGCAGACTCAGGAGACGAGGGTACCGACCCGCTCACCCCGGATCGCGGCCGTGACGGCACCCTTGTCCTCCATATCCAGGACGATGATGGGCACGCCGTTCTCCTTGCAGAGAGAAACGGCTGGAGCATCCATTACCCCCAGCTCGCGCGCCACCACCTCCTGGAAGCTAATGTCCGGAATGAACTCTGCCGAGGGGTCCGTGGCCGGATCCGCCGTGAAAACGCCGCGGACTTTCGTGCCCTTGATCACGACCTCCGCTTCCATCTCGATTGCCCTCAGCACGGCGGCGGTATCCGTCGAGAAGTAGGGGTTGCCGGTACCCCCGGCGAATATCACCACACGCCGCTTTTCAAGGTGGCGGAGTGCACGGCGTCGAATGTACGGCTCCGCCAGCTCCTCCATGCGAATGGCGGTCATCACCCGTGTGTCGACCCCCTTGCGCTCGAGCATGTCCTGAAGAGCCAGCGCGTTGATGATCGTGGCCAGCATGCCCATGTAGTCGGCTGAAACCCGGTCCATCCCCTGCTGGCTCGCGATGGCACCCCGCACGATGTTCCCACCCCCGATCACCAGCCCCAGGGCCACTCCCATCTCATTTACGGCGCGGATCTCGTCTGCCAGAGCATCGACCACCGGCGGGTGGATGCCGAAGCCTCGCTCGCCAGAAAGGGCCTCACCCGAGAGCTTCAGGAGGACCCGTCGGTACCTGGGCTGGCCGTGATCACTCATGGTCGGGCTCGTTCGTTTCGGAGGTACTACCAGGGGTTTTCCCCCACCTGGAAGCGGACGAAACGGGAAATCTTGATCTTCTCTCCGGTCCGCGCCGAAACCTCTGTGACGAGATCCTGAATCGTCCGGTCGGAGTCCTTGACGAAGGCCTGCTCGAGTAGAACCTGCTCCTGATAGAACTTCCGCAGCCTGCCCTCGACGATCTTCTCTTGGATATGGTCCGGCTTCCCTTCGTTGCGGGCCTGCTCCAGATAGATCTTCCTCTCGTGCTCCACTACATCGTCGGGAACCCGGTCCGGCGAAACCGCAAGCGGATTCGCGGAAGCGATATGGATGGCGAGATCCTTCGCCAGCTGCCGAAAGTCCTCGGTCTTCGCGACGAAGTCCGTCTCGCAGTTGACCTCGACGAGAACGCCGGTCCGGCCGTCGAAATGGATGTAGCTCCCGATGGTCCCCTCGCCGGCTGTCCTTTCGGCCCGTTTCGCCGCCCTGGCCGCTCCTCGCGTGCGCAAGAGATCGATGGCGGCATCGGTGTCACCGTTCGTCTCCTCCAGAGCCCGCTTGCAGTCCATCATTCCGGCCCCGGTTCGGTCCCGCAGGGCCTTCACTTCTTTTGCACTGATTGCCATGGTCGGATTCGCATCTTCGCTACGGGTTTGACTTGCGAAAAAAAAAGCGGGGAGCCGGAGGCGATCCGGGGCTGCTCCAGCCCGTCGCGCTTCCGGCCGCCGCCTTCACGGAATGGGGAGTCGCTGTGGCTCCCGCTCGGGTAAAGCAACGGCGCGATGGCTCCGCCGCTACTCTTCCGCCGTCTCGCTCTCCTCTTCCCCCTTCTCACCCTCTCCTGAATCTTCTGGCTTGCGGTGCTGGGCGATGACCTCCGGTCTGGGGCGGCGGCGGCGGCGGGGACGTCGTCGAGCCGGACGCTCCTCAACGTCAACGGTTTCACCAGTCTCGGTAGAGTACGTCGTGGCCTCCAGTTCGTCCACACGGCGACGCTGCTCTTCGGGGACTTCCTCGTTCGCCTGCTCCACCGCATCCGCGATCATCTTGGCGATCAGGCTCACGGACCGGATCGCGTCGTCGTTCCCGGGGATCGGATAATCGATCAGGTCAGGGTCCGCGTTGGTGTCCGCGATCGCGACCACCGGCACACCGAGACGGTGCGCCTCCCGGACGGCGATCTGCTCCCTGCGAGCATCCACGACGAAGACGGCGCCGGGAAGTCGTGCCATGTCCTTCACGCCGGAGAGGTACTTCTCGAGCTTTTGCCGTTCCCGGTCCAGCAGCAGTCGCTCCTTCTTGGTGTACGACTCGAAGGCGTTCTCCTCCTGCCCTCGTTCCAGCTCCTTCAACCGGCGGATCTGCTTTCGGATCGTCTGGAAGTTCGTCAGCATGCCGCCGAGCCAGCGCTCCGTCACGAAGAACGCACCACAACGCTCCGCCTCCGGCTCGATGATGCTCTTCAACTGGGGCTTCGTACAGACGAACAGCACGCGCCCCCCCTTGAGGACCACATCCCGCACCGCCCCCTGAGCGGCCGTAAGGCGGTCCAGGGTCTTCCGGAGGTCGATGATGTGGATTCCATTGCGCTGGCCGAAGATGAATTTCCGCATCTTCGGATTCCACCGACGCGTCTGGTGCCCGAAGTGGACACCCGCTTCGAGAAGCTCGTTCAAGCCGACTTGCTGCATCATCGTGACCGGGAAATCACCGCTTGCTGAACTGAAAGCGCTTGCGCGCCTTGGGCTGGCCAGGTTTCTTCCGTTCGACCTTCCTCGGGTCGCGCGTGAGAAGACCCTTCTCTCTCAGGGGCTTTCGCAGCTCTTCGTCGTGCCTGGCGACGGCTCTCGCCAGAGCCAGGCGGATCGCATCCGCCTGTCCGGTCAAACCTCCGCCATTCACGCGCACCCGAACGTCAAACTGTCCCTCGACTTCACCGACGAGGAGCGGCTGCTCAATCCGCTTCTGGTGAACCAAGCGGGGAAAATACTCGTCCAGGGACCGACCGTTGATCCACCAGAGACCGGTGCCCGGGCGAAGCAGCACCCGGGCGACTGCCGTCTTTCGGCGGCCGGTCGCTTGCAAGCTCGTATTCTCAGCAGCCATAGCCTTCACGATTCTGGATTCACAAGTCCAGTGGCTCGGGGTTCTGCCCCTGATGAGGATGCTCCGCTCCGGGGTATACCCGTAGCTTGCCCCGCATCTGCCGACCAAGCGTGTTCTTGGGCAGCATTCCCCTCACCGCGAGCTCGATCACTCGCTCCGGATGAGTCTGGATCATCCTGCGGAAGGGTGTGTGTTTGCCCCCTCCCATGTATCCGGAGTGCCGGAAGTAAGTCTTCTGGTCGGCCTTCTTCCCCGTCAGCCTGACCTTCGACGCGTTGATGACGACCACGTGGTCACCGATGTCCAGATGAGGCGTGTACATCGGTTTGTGCTTGCCACGGAGAACACGCGCGACTTCGGACGCGAGCCGGCCCAGCGGCTTGTCCGTCGCATCCACGAGCCACCAGCTACGCTGGACCTCGTGTGCTTTCGGCGTGTACGTCTTCATCGAGTCGTCCCCAAGAGCTCCTTCCAGGTCGCTTGCCCCGGGCTCTGTGAAACAGAGCTATCAATGATATTCGGGGTCTCAGAGGGTGTCAACCCGGGCTCGGGTCCATGCGGCACCGCTGCCGGCGGGGTGTCCGGCGCATCAGAGACCACCGTTGGCGGTCATGTCCGCGGGGCTGGGAAGAGGGTCAATAGAAGGACTTGAGGAACCGCGCCCGCGAGGCATGCCGAAGGCGAATGAGCGCCTTCTCCTTGATCTGCCGGACGCGCTCGCGCGTAATCCCGAGGTGGGCGCCGATCTCCTCCAGAGTCATGGGCTCCTGGTCGTCGAGACCGAAGTAGAGCCTCAGGATCTTGGCCTCGCGCTCCTTGAGGGTCGAAAGGGCTTCTTCGACGGTCTTCTTGAGCGCGTGTAGGTAGGTCGCGTCCTCTGGACCCGGCGAGAACTTGTCCGGAAGGTAGTCGAGAAGTCGGTTGTCTTCTCCTACCGTGACGGGCGCGTCGAGAGAGAGATGGGACTGTGAGATCGCCAGGGTGCGCTCCACCTCTTCCAGAGAGAGATCCAGCTCTTCCGCGATCTCCTCCGCCGTAGGCTCCCGCCCAAGCTCTTGCAGAAGGTTCGAGCTGCGACGACCGATTCGATGGAGCGCCCCAGCCCGGTTCAAAGGAACGCGGACGATCCGGCTCTGCTCGGCCAGGGCCTGGAGAATTGCCTGCCGAATCCACCAAACAGCATAGCTGATGAACTTGATCCCTTTGGTTTCGTCGAATTTGTGGGCCGCTCGGATGAGTCCCAGGTTCCCCTCATTGATGAGGTCGGAGAGGGGTACGCCCTGGTTCTGGTATTTCTTCGCAACCGACACGACGAAACGGAGGTTCGAGCGAACGAGCTTGTCCAGAGATTCCCTGTCTCCCGCCCGAATCTGCTCGGCGAGGCGGACCTCCTCCTCCTTGTCGATCAGTGGATACGCACTGATCTCCTTGAGATACTGATCCAGGGACCCGCGCAGGATGGGTTCAGGGCGACGCCCGAAGCTCATGGTGACCACCCCCGCTGGAGTACCGTACCGTGGCAATGGGTACGATCCTCACCCGGGAGCGGGCCGCGGGGCTCAATCTTCGGGCGCGTCATCTGGGTCGTTGGATCGAGGTTGAGGCGCAAGTGCTCGCGGGGTTTGGCCCTGCGAAGCCAGCCAGCCGGGACGGATCGCCGGGCAAAGTGGACCTAACATCGGGAGAGGCGAGAGGGTGCGCAACAGCCGGTCCGCTCGCTCGCCCGGGCGGGAGCGTGACGTGCCTGGTGTACCGCGGCAATCGGCACACTAGCGGACGATTCCTCCGATCCGGGACCAGCGCACGAAGCGAAGCCAGCGAAATGGTTCTTCGGCATTCGGATCGAAGGAGTAGTAGACCACCCAGGGACGCCCCCTGATCGCCTTTCGATCCACGAATCCCCAGTAGCGCGAATCCTCGCTGTCATCCCGATTGTCGCCGAGCACGAACAGCCTGTGCGGAGGCACGACAATGGGACCCCAGTTGTCCCGAGACGGGCGGTAGGCCCGGGGAGCACTTCCATCGACCAGGTGCTCCAGTTGCCACGACATCCCGGGATGTATAGCGTCTCCGTTCTCGTCGGCATGGCGCACGTATGGCTCGTCCAGCGGGTGTCGGTTGCGTTGCAGGACCTTGCCCCGCATGGCCAACGTGTCGCCGGGAAGCCCCACCACACGCTTCACATAGTTCCGGGATTGATCGTGGGGCGGATTGAAGACCACCACGTCCCCGATCCGGGGCTCGGACAGCGAAGGAAGTCTGAGCTGCGTCCCGGGGATCTGTGCTCCATAGACCGCTTTGTTGACCAGAAGGAAGTCTCCGACGAGGAGGGTTTCCTCCATAGACGACGTGGGGATCTTGAACGCCTCGACCAGGAAGGCACGGATGACCAGGAAGAGGGCGAGAGCGATGACGATGGACTTCGTCCAATCCCAGGCCGATCGGATCACCGGAGGTCTCCCTGTCCCTTGCGCGTCACCCTTCCGAGCGCCACTGCACCCGGAACATGCTTCCTACGGCCGGACCAATACACGATCCGACCTCTCACCGTTCCTGTGTCGGCGCCTCGGGCCGTCCCTCATGTTCACGACGACCGGACTCCAGAGCGCCCGAGCGTATCGTCTTGGGCCGCCACCTCTTTGCGATCTGGAGCCGCTGATCGAACTGGATCCCGCGCCTGCTCCTTCGCGGATGCACACGCGTCCATACTGAGAGGGATCACGTCGCGCTGCGCGGAGCACGACCCCTGTGGCTTGCATCAGTAAAGGGCCACCACGATCACGAAGGCCACAAACAGGGCAATCAACAGCGAATAGAAGAGCCACATCCGGAGGAGCGGCAGGCCCGGGTGGATCCGCCTGGCAATCGCAGCCATCAGAAGGCCGGCGAGGGCTGAGGTCCCCAGCCCGAGCAGTGCGAAGGTCAAATCGGCCGTCGATACGAGAAGGACCACCCAGATCTCCGGGAGCGCCCGATCAGTCCTCGCGGACCAACCCGTACTTCTCGATCTTCTTGTAGAGATTCGATCGTGGCATGTCCAAGGCGCGAGCCGTTTCCGAGACATTCCACTCGTGGTCGCGCAACTTGTGGACGATGAAGGCCCGCTCGGCGCTTTCCTTGAAATCCGAGAATGTGTCCGCTGCCAGGAGACCCGCTCCTAGCTCGCCCCCCTCGGTGGGTCCGGACACCAATCGATCCACGTCGTCACGGCGGATCGGATCCCCTGCCGAGAGAATCATGAGCCTCTCGACCGTGTTGCGAAGCTCCCGGACGTTCCCGCCCCAATCCAGCCGCTCGAGCCGGTTCAGGGCCTCATCGCTGAACCGCTTCGGAGCCACCCGATCGCTCCGGCTCATCTGCTCGGCAAAGTGGTGGACCAGCATGGGGATGTCTTCCCGCCTCTCCCGCAATGCCGGGACGTGGATGGGGACCACATTGAGGCGGTAGTACAGGTCCTCGCGGAACCGGTCTTCCCGAATCTCCTCGTCCAGATTCTTGTTGGTCGCCGCTACCACTCGCACATCCACCTGGATCGGCGCTGAACCGCCCACCCGGGTAATCACCCCCTGCTCGAGGGCACGGAGGACCTTGGCCTGGGCGGCCAGCGACATGTCGCCCACCTCGTCCAGGAAGAGCGTGCCTCCGTCCGCCTGCTCGAACTTCCCAGCTCGATCCGCTACGGCTCCGGTGAACGATCCCTTGATGTGTCCGAAGAGCTCCGACTCGATCAACTCTGAGGGAATCGCCGCGCAGTTGACCTCGACGAATGGTGCTTCCGCTCGAGCGGACAGTCGGTGGATGGCTCGCGCCACGAGCTCCTTACCCGTCCCGTTCTCTCCGGTGATGAGAACCCGGGCGTCGGTGGGGGCCACGCGCTCCACGCGCTCCAACACCTGCCGAATGGGATAGGAGTTGCCGACGATCTCGTAGCGGGTTTCCACCTCGCTTCGGAGCCGTTCCACCCGCTCCGAAAGCCCCTTGACCCCAAGCGCATTCCGGAGGGTGAGCAGAAGGCGGTCCGAATCCAGCGGCTTCTCCAGAAAATCGTAGGCCCCCCGTCGGGTCGCCTCCACGGCGGTGTCGATGGTCCCGTGACCGCTGATCATGACCACCAGGGCATGGGGATCTCCCTCCCGGATGCGCCCAAGGGCCTCCAGCCCGTCCATGCCGGGCATCTTGACATCGAGGAACGTCACGTCCGGGGAATGACGGGACTGGAGCTCCAGCGCCTCCGGTCCATCCGATGCGAGGAGTACCTCGTGCCCTTCATATGCGAAGAGCTGTCGGATCGCCTCCCGGATGGAGGCTTCATCGTCGACGATCAGTACCTTCGCCATCGTCACCGCTCCGCGACAAGCACGAGTCTGTCAAGTCCAACGTACGCGGACCGAACCCCTCGGGGCAGTGGGATCGCCAGGGCGTCGCTCGGGAGCTCGGGGCGGTCCTCCCGGCCCAGGGAGGCGAGGATCTCCGGAAAGAATCGCCGAGGAATGGGCACGCCAGCAGCCTCGATATTCCCGATGACCAGGGCCACCTCACCGTCGCCCAGAGGGCGGAGCGAGGCATCGAGCAGGAGCGGTACCGTATCCGGGAGGAAGTCGACGACGCCTCCCAGATCGGGAAACCGGGGAAATGCGTCGCGAACGATGCGCCCTCGAAGCTTCAGATTCCCCTCGGCGATCTCGAGCTCCGGATCGTTCACGCCCTCCGGAAGGCGCCCGGAAAGGGCAAACCGAACAACGCTCGACACCTCGATCCCTTCGAGACTCAGCTCGTCCTCCCGGTTCCCCCCGGACCGGAAGCGCTCGAAGCGGACCAGGGTCCGCTGAGCCACCTGAGGAGAGGGCTCGGGCCTCGATTCCACCGCTGCATCGCCGATCCCGAGCCTCTGCAGCAGCCCCGGAAAGACGACGCCCCCCCACCGCCATCCCCCATACGCAGCCATGGTGACGACCAGGACCGCGAGAATGCTTCCGATGCACCCTTTGCGACAACCGGACAAGCCCGAGCCCCCCGGGAAAGGTCAGCGCCGGGGGGCCGGTACCTTGAGATCGCTCAACCCGACGACCGTGTACCTCGCCCCCGACTTGGATAGATGGCTGCGCATCAGCTCCACAGTGCGCACTTCCACTCTCACGCGGAAGTCCAGACCCGCCACCATCTCGTCGAGGCCCCTGAAGGCCCCCGCCCCGTGGTTGGCTTCCGCACGACCGAGAGTAATGTGGGGATGGAAGGCGCGAGTCTCGCGCTCGAAGCCCCCTGAGGCCAGTGCCCACTCCAGATCCTGTTTGAGACATCGCAGGGCCGGCGATGGATCCACCCCCAGCCAGATGACCCGGGGTCGGCGGATGGTCGGGAATGCCCCGAACCCCCCTAGCTCCATCGCAAACTGAGGCGTTCCCTCGGCCACTCGATCGATCACGGACCCGACCCGCTCCACCATCTCGTTCCTCACCTCACCCAGGAACTTCAGGGTGAGATGGAACGTGTTGTGAGCCAGCCATCGAACCGGAAGGCCGGCATCCCGCAATGGAGCCGCAGCCTCGTACACGCGCTGTCGCTCCTCTTCGGGAAGATTCAGGGCCACGAACAATCTCATGGGCTTCCTCGCGCTCCGCTTCCCCCTGTCCTTCCTCTTCCATCCGACTTCGCCCGCTTCAGCAAGACCCGGCTACGACCACCGGGTCTCCGGGAGCGCCCCCTCCGAGGGGCGCCCACTCTTGAGCAGAAGCGGCGGGGCCGCCCAAGATAGGGGGGATCGCGGGTGACCAGCAAGCCAAGGCAGGGTCCGGGAAGGGCCCGGGCTCGGCTGCGACAACCGCCGGGCTCGCTTGAGCGTACATCTGCCAAGGACAGGCCGGATCCGGAGCCTCGATGCGGCTTTTTAACGAGAGCCGTTCGCGGTGCGGGTCAGAGTGGTAAACGCGAGGGCGATCGGACACGTGCCCACCGGGATGGTCTCCTCGACCTCGAAGCCGGGGCCCAGACGATTCACGACGGAAGGCCGCTGGCATTCGGGACTCAGCGTGTACAGGCGACCGGAAGGACCGAAAGCCAGCCCCGAAGCGCTGGGAATACCTCCAGGCCGGATCGCGTTCTCAGGTGATCGATCGAACTCACCGGTGGATGGGTCCCAGACGGCTACCCCATAGGAGAACGAGCTGACGTACAGGCGCCCATCGGATCCGATGGCGGATGATCCCGGGAAATCGCCGAATCCCGGGTAGTGTTCGATTTCGCCCAGAACACCCGGATCCAGGACGGAAAGGGACCCGTCGTTGCCGAAGAGGCGGCCTTGATTGATCACGTAGATTCGGCCGTTCGGGCCCGAGATGGCCGATGCCGCGTTGAGACCGCTGAGGGGTAGCGTGCGGAGGGGAGCCAGCGTCTCTCGGTGGAGGACCGTCACCGTCGCCGGGCTCTTCGGGAGGAAGTCGCTCCCCAGCTCGCCGTTCATGACCAGAACGCCCGCATCGGTAGCGTGGATCCCCTGGGGGAAGCCGCCCACGGGGATTTCACCCCCAGTGGTTCCTCGTCGGAGGTCCACCGCCGTCACCGAGTTTCGGTTCGAGTTCGCCACCACGGCAACAGAGTCATTGAGGAAGTGGGATCCCGTGGCACCGGACCCCGCTGGAAGGGGAATCGTTTTGCTGAGTCGCCCTTCGGCGAGGTCCACCACGGCGAGGGCGGGGACGATTCCCATCGGCACTACCGCCAGGTTTCCCCGGGTGGAAAGGCCAACCGGGCTGCCGTCGGGCCCGAGCCCGATCGTGACCGCCGTGGAAGGGCTGTCGACTGGAAACACTGTCAGAGAGATGTCGACGCTGTTGACGACGACCCCGACCTCAGTCGTCAGAAGTTCCGGCGAGTCGTCCGGCTCCAGCGTGTTCTCGCACCCCAGCGCGGGGCCGAGAGCCAAGGACAGTCCGGTCACGACCAGCGTCGCGCGCTTCCTGCAAGCCTTCTTCAGTATCGCTCTTCCCGCCCATGCGATCGAGGTCACGACTGCTCCTCGCGGGCCACGCCCGCGTCTCGTCCGAAGGTCCCTGGGCGCCGAGGCCCGATGCTCAGACCGATCTCGAAGAGGCGGCCCGGTTCCGGGTATCCGAAGATCATGGAGTCCGTCCGATCCAAGAGCCGGTCCACCACCACGTACGGCACGACGACGATCCCCCCCCACGGAAGCGTGGCGCACACGCGCGTGTCGATGGTCCAGAAGCCGGGGAGCGCGTTTACCCGCGCGGGAACGGGATATCGGGTCCCTACGAAGCGCGCACGGGCCATGACCTCCCAACGGGACACGGACCAGTGCATTTCGACTGCACCAGCGTTGCGGGGTCGATAGGCAACCTGCACGGAGTCGTTCGGTCCCGGCCAGTCGTACACCACCGAGGTTCGGGAGTAGGTGCCGGACAGCTCGATGCCCAACGGGCGCAGATCCAACTGCCCCCACAGCTCGGCACCCCAGCGCTTCACATCGACGTTGCGCGGGCTCCAGACGAAGCGGAAGTCCGGAGCCCACACGATCATTCCTCGAACATCTCCCCGGTACAGATCGACCCCGAGCATGGACCCCAGGGAGCGCCACCGGGCCAGAACGGACCCGCCAACCTCCACCTCCGACGGCACACGCTCGGCAGCGAGCGACGGATTCGGCTCCACACCGATACCTTCCCGGAAGAACTGGTCTCCCAGGCTCGGGGGGCTGTAAGAACTCCGATGGGAGACGTGGATGGAGGCCACCCCGATCCGGGAGGAAAGGGTCAACTCATGCGCTCCGATCCAGGACCCAGTGACCCCGTCCCGTTGCGCCCTGCCCACCGCTGCCAACTGAAGCCGTCCTGGCTCCGTGGCGAGATTCCCTTCGCCCTTGAGGAAGATCCCGAGGTCCGTGCGAGCGCCCGGGGCGCGGTCGTCCAGCAGGTTCGTGGTCACACGCTGGTGCCGAGCGTCGATTCCACCCCCGACGAACCCGAGCACCTTCACTCCGGGATCACGGCTTATCTCGGCGGCGAAACCGGTCGTCAGGACCCGCGAACGGTCATCGTAAGCAAGTCCCAAAGGAGGCGCCGAGTCCGTGAAGTCCGTGGTCTGAATCGAATTGAAGAGAGAGATCTGGTCCAAGCCCGCCGCGGAGCGCCGCTCCCACCGGGCGCTCGCGCTTCCACCGACGGTCCGCTGTCGAGCGAAGGGCGAGGGCGCGTAGCTCTTCCCGGGCAGCCCTCGCTCCAGCTCCTCCCAACCACCCGACACCCGTAGATCACCTCCGGCGACTGCCGCGAGGAGGTTTCCCCGTACGGAGATCCTCCTGGAATCCGCGTTCTCCCTCCACCCTACTCCGCCTCCGACTTCGGACGGGCGAAGGTACCGGAACCCGCCATGCAGCAGCTGCGCATTCACGTCCACCCCCAGTGACATCCCCTGCCACCGTAATCCGGCGCTTCCCGCAAGGCCGAACAGCGAGAGGGATCCGGCCATCAGGTCCGCCTGCAGACCCGGCGCGCTCGTTCGCGTGGAGATCACGACCGCTCCAGCTTGTGCCCGGGGCCCGAGCGATGCGGCGTGTCCGCCGCGCAGAATCGTCACCCGCTCCACGGCCCTGGCTGGAATCCTGCTCACGTCAGCCTCCCCGGTGATGGGATCATTCAAGGGGATGCCGTCCAGTAGCACGAGCACATCGTCCGCCCCACCCCCCCTAAGGCTAATCGTCTCCTTTCCTCCCGGGCCCTGACTTCGCACCAGCAGGCCGGGCGCAGCCGCCAGGATATCCCCAAGCGTCCGAGCCCCCTGCGGGATTCGACTCCCTTCGATTCGGTAGGAGAGGAGCTCTCTCCTTCCAGCGGTCACGTCCACTTCGCCCAGCGCGATGGGCTCTGGCGTCAGGGAAATCACGAGATGGGACACGCGACCGTTTCGGACCTCCACCGTTTCCCGCACATCCAGATAACCCACCCGACGGATCAGGACGACGTACCCTCCAGGATGCAGGCCGCGGGCGGACAGCTGACCGGCCCCGTCCGTCGACCCGGAGAATCGGAGTCCAGGGATCTCGACGGTGGCCTGGGAAACCGGCGCCCCGAGATACGCATCGGTGACCGTGACGCGAAGCTCCCCGGGCCACTGCGCCAGAATGGAGGAGGGAGTCACCAGCCCCAGGAGGGGCAGGATTCCCAGGGCGGCTGCGACTCGAGCGCGGGATCGCGAGACGGTGGACCCGTTCAGTCGGGACGCCGGCACGTCAGAACCCCCGGCCCGGTATAGACGGCCGCTGGAAGAACCCCGAAAGCAGTAAGAAACCTGCACCTCTTCCCCTCGAAGAGTGCATGGTGGCGCGGGCCAGCAGGTCTCCTGACTCGAGGCTATCGACCTCGCCTTCCCAGAGCCCCAAGCTCCAGTGGCGTCTTCAAGGTCGCGTGCTTCCGGCCGTGGCCGGGCCTCTCACAGTGGCGGGGCCGTGCCGGCTTCTCACCGGCTTCCGAGGTGCGGCCCGCGGTACGCTTACTTTGTCATTGAGAAGCTAGAGAGGGATCGGAGAGGGGGCAAGGCAGGATCCCTGACGGGGTGTTGCGCCCCCCCAGCCGTCCCCCGCTCAGATCATGGGGCTTCGGTCCAACAAGCGATATTGGATCGCCTCGGCCGCGTGGCGATCTTCCACACCCGCCGATTCCTCGAGATCGGCGATGGTGCGGGCGACTTTGAGGATACGATGGTATCCGCGAGCCGAGAGGCCCAGACGATGGATCGCCTGCTGCATGAGCCCAGCCACGACCGCGCTCGCCCTGCACCAGGTCCGGATCTCTCGGGGGCCCATCTGACCGTTGCAGAACACGCCAGGGGACTCCCGAAAGCGCCGCCGCTGCAGCTCCCGCGCTCGTGTCACCCGGCACCGGATCTCGCCATTGGTTTCTCCGGAGCGTCCGCTCGTGAGCTCCCGAACCGACAGAGCCGGTACCGGAAGGTGGAGGTCGACTCGGTCCAGGAGCGGGCCCGACACGCGCGCTCGGTAGCGTTCCACGTGGTGAGGATCACAAGCACAGCGATCGCCCGGTTCTCCGAAGTGTCCGCACGGACAGGGGTTCATGGCCGCCACCAGCATGAACCGGGCGGGGAATCGGACCGTGTCTCGGGCTCGGGCGATGACCACGGATCCGTCTTCCAGAGGTTGCCGGAGAACCTCCAGGACGCCCCTACGGAACTCCGGAAGCTCGTCGAGGAAGAGGACGCCGTGATGCGCCAGACTCACTTCGCCGGGACGGGGCACGCTCCCGCCCCCCGCCAGCCCCGCGGGGCTTATGGTGTGGTGGGGCGCACGAAAGGGACGGTGCCCGACGAGCGCGCCGCCCGCGGGGATGCGACCCGCGACGGAGTGGACCTTGGTGACCTCCAGGGCCTCCTGCAGATTGAGGGGCGGCAGGATTCCGGCGAGCCTTCTAGCGAGCATGGTCTTTCCGGCCCCAGGCGGACCAATCATTAGCAAATTATGGCCCCCGGCAGCCGCGATCTCCATCGCTCGTTTGACCCTGTCCTGCCCCCGCACGTCCGAGAAGTCCGGGGCGACGCCGGGCGAGGAGCCCATCAAGCTCTCTGGGGACACCCGCGTGGCCGGGATCGGCTGATCGCCGGCCAAGTGGGCGCACAGCGCGCCCAGGGACTTCGCGCCGATGATCTCCAGACCCTCGACGCACGCCGCCTCGGTGGCATTCTGTGCCGGAAGCGCCATGCCCGACAACCCGGCGGCCTTGCAGCGCTCAGCGATGGGCAGGGCACCGCGGATGGGCCTTAGAGTTCCATCCAGTCCCAGCTCACCTACGAAGGCGATCCGGCGGAGGGTTTCTGGCGCGACGTGCCCCGCCCCGCAGAGCAGTCCCAACGCGATGGGGAGATCGAAGGCGCTGCCCTCCTTGCGCACGTCCGCGGGCGCCAGGTTCACGGTGATGCGCCGAGGCGGCGCAACATAGCCCGAGTTCTGAATCGCGGCGAGGACTCTCTCTCGTCCTTCCCGCACGGCGCCCTCCGGGAGACCCACCACGGAGAACAATGGCAGCCCCGGGGCCAGGTTGACTTCCACTTGAACCAGGTAGCTCTCTACGCCTCGGACCGCCGCGGAGGTGACCTGCGCCAGCATCCCCCTTCTCCCAATCGTCCAGTGGCCGCTGTGCTCCTGCCTGCCAGGCAAGAGGTGCCCTCCGCTTGTGTGAGCCGAGAGCGCTCGATACCAGACGGCGAGCCGCTCCCGTCCGCCGGAGGCAGAGCAGGCCCTTGAGGTTCGGCGCGGGAAGTGGGCGACGCCATGCACTGATGGGTGCCCGCTGTGGGGCGTCTCCCAAGATGGGCTCGGGATCAGATCACTGGCAGGGTCCGGCGAGGTACAGCGCGAATCGTATGCGCTCGCCTCAGGCAAAGTCGGGCGGATGCCGGGTGTGAAAGTCCGTGCGATCCTGATAGGCCTTGGCGACGGCCAGGGCCTCGGCCTCGCCCCAGAGTTTCCCCACGAAGGAGAGGCTCACCGGGCCGCCCTCGTCGGTGAATCCATTGGGAAGGACCACGACGGGGTGCCCCGTGAGATTGGTCATGAGGAGGACATCCCCCGCATAGGACGGCGTAACGAAGACATCGATCCCCTCGAGAGCGCTCTCCAGGGCCCCCATCACCATCGTACGAACCCGATTGGCCTGGATGTACTCCACGGCGGGAATCATGCGCGCTCGCCGGAACGACGTAGGCCAGGCGTTGGCCGTCTGCCGGACCAGCAGGTCATCGCGTCCGGAACGAGTCAGCTCGTCGAACGCGGCGGCGGCCTCTGCGTTCAGAATGATCCGTAGAGCCCCCATGGAGTAGTCATCGGGCAACTCCACGGGAATTAGATCCACACCCATCCCGGTAAGGACCTTGAGGGCCTGATCGTCGAAGTCCTTGGTGTTGTGATCCGCCTCGAACCCACTCTTCAGATAGCCGACGCGCACATCCCTCGGGTCGATCCCTGGATCCCAGTTGAAAGGGACATCCCGGGCCGTGGGGTCTTTTCCGTCGGCTCCGTGAATGGCATGAAGAACCAGCGCGCAATCCTCTACGCTGCGGCAGATGGGACCCAGCTTGTCCATGCTCCACGAGAGCGCCATGGCCCCGTATCGGCTCACTCGGCCGAAGGTGGGCCGGAGACCGGTCGCGCCACAGCGGGTCGAGGGAGAGACAATGGAACCCAGGGTCTCGCTGCCGATGGCGAACCCGACCAGCCCCGCCACGGTGGCCGCCGCCGATCCGGCGGACGATCCGCTGGATCCTTGCTCGAGATTCCACGGGTTGCGCGTTCGGCCACCGAACCACACGTCTCCCTGCGCCAGCGCACCCAGGGTCAGCTTCCCCACCAGCACCGCCCCCGCCTCCTGCAGTCGCTCCACTACCGTGGCGTCTTCGTCGATGACCTGGGTCTCGTAGGGTTTCGCTCCCCAGGTGGTCGGAAATCCCTTCGCGGCCAACAGATCCTTTGCGCCCCAGGGAATCCCGTGGAGGGGTCCGCGATACCGTCCCAAGGCGATCTCCTCGTCCGCGCGCTTGGCCTGGCGGATCGCCAGCTCCTCGGTGAGGGTGACCACACACTCCAGGGTGGGTCCGTGCCGCTTCAGCCGGTCCAGATACATCCTGGTGACATCCAAGGAGCTGACCTGCTTCGTCCGGACGAGCTCCGAGATTCGAGCGACAGACCAAAAGGCCAGGTTCTCCAGCCGATCCGGAGCCCTCAGGCCCGGGGACCGGCTATACCGGAAGGGTCGGCTTTCCGTTGGCACCCTGGCGCCGGGGAGAACCGGATCGAACCGGATGGCCGGCGGAACCTCGTTCGGGATGGGCCGCGAGCGGAGAGCCTCGTAGGAGCGCAGGTTCCTGTTGAGGCCGTCCACCATCAGCTCCCGTTCCTCGTCGGTGAACGAGAGCCCCGCGATCTTCTCCGCCTCGGCAAGGGCGTCTTTCGTGATGGGCTGGCCCTCCTGGACCCGAGCCCAGAGCACGCCGGGAAGCAGCGTGCCAGAGAGGCCTGCGGTGGTGAAGAACGTCGTGAACGCCCGGCGGCTTATTGCGATGCCGGCGGACGGATCTCTCGGTTGGGCTGACTCGCTCATGGCGCTCAAGAACGGGTTGAAAGGTGTCGGGATCGAAGATCCGGAGTGTCGGCGCGGCTACGCCTCGCCAATGGTGTCATGGCCGGACGAGGATTCGCAAGAGAAGCCTGCAGAATCAGGCTACCGGGGCCCATTGCGGCCGGCGGCGTGGCGCAGTATCTAGTGAGCCGGACGATTCACTCCCTGTCCGATGGAGGTGAACATGAAGGTCGCGGTCCTCCGCGAGTCGCACCCGGGAGAAACCCGGGTTGCAATTGTGCCGGGAACAGTCTACCGGCTGATCAAGGCAGGGTTCGAGATAGCGGTCGAGTCTGGAGCGGGCGCGGCCGCCAGTTTCTTGGACGACCGATACCGCGAAGCGGGCGCGTCGGTGGCAGACGGTGCAGCGGTGGTGGAGGGAGCCGACATCATCGTGAAGATCCAGCTACCGCTCACGGGCGAGGGGAAGACGCGGGATGAGGTCGCGATGTTGCCGGCGGGGTCCGTCCTGATCTCGTTTCTCTACCCCACGTCCAACCTGGACACCGTGAAGCGGCTGGCGGAGGCGAAGGTCACCGCCCTCGCCATGGACGCCATTCCCCGCATCACACGCGCACAGGCGATGGACGCCCTGTCCTCCCAGGCCACCGTTGCGGGGTACAGGGCTGTGCTCATCGGTGCCGGAGCCCTCGGCAAGTTCCTCCCCATGTTCACGACCGCGGCGGGTACCATACCGCCTGGAAAAGCGCTCATTCTCGGCGCGGGCGTGGCCGGCCTCCAGGCCATTGCCACCGCCCGCAGGCTGGGAGCCGTCGTCTCGGCGTTCGATGTCCGGCCCGCCGTCAAGGAGCAGGTGCAGAGCCTGGGAGCCAAATTCCTCGAGACGGAGCTGGTGGGCGCCGAGGACGAAGGGGGATACGCGAAGGCCCTCAGCGAGGACCAGCATCAGAGAGAGCTGGAGCTGCTGGCTGCCCACGTGCCAGAGAACGACCTGGTCATCACCACCGCCCAGATCCCTGGCAAGCCCGCGCCGCTCCTGATCACCCAGGAGATGGTGGAGGGGATGAGCCCCGGATCGGTCATCGTGGATCTGGCTGCCGAATCGGGAGGAAACTGCGCCCTCACCCAGGCGGGCGAAACCGTCGTCCACGACGAGGTCAAGATTCTGGGACCCGTGAACCTCCCGGCGAGCTTGCCCGTCCACTCCAGTCAGATGTACTCCCGCAACGTTCAGGCGCTCATCCTGGATATGATGAAGGATGAGACGTTCAGCGTGGACTTCGAGAACGACGTGGTGGCCGGGTGCTGCATCACCCACGATGGAGAGGTGCGACATGGGCCCACCGCCGAGGCTTTGGGATAGCCGTGGAAGCTACTTTCCGGGCGGGAACCCGTACGCTGCGCGTCGTTCACTCGTTCAACCGAAACTCGGGTGCCGTTCACCCTGGCGCCCGAGCCCTGGAGGTGCTCCATGGGTGAGCTCATCATCGGCCTTTATGTGTTCGTGCTGGCCATGATGGCCGGATTCGAGGTCATCACCAAGGTGCCGCCGACCCTCCATACTCCCCTCATGTCGGGAGCGAACGCGATCTCGGGGATCGCGGTCATCGGTGCCTTGACCATCGCCGCTGGAGCCAGTTCGACACTGGTCACGATCCTGGGTCTCGTCGCCATCATCATGGCCACCATCAACGTGGTGGGCGGATTCATGGTGACGGACCGCATGCTGCAGATGTTCAAGCGTAAGTAACGACACGAGTCAGCCTTAGGATAGAGGACGTATCGTGAGCGTATCGACTGTCGTCCAACTGGCGTACCTGCTCTCCGCCGTCCTGTTCATCTTCGGCCTCAAGCGTCTCAGCTCCCCGGCAACGGCCCGGGGAGGGAACGCGCTGGCCGCGTTGGCCATGCTCATCGCGATCGTCGCGGTTCTGGTCCAGAACGAGGTGCTGGACTGGATGACCATTGTCATCGGGATCATCATTGGGTCCCTGATCGGCGGCGTGGCTGCTCGCATGGTGAAGATGACGCAAATGCCTCAGATGGTGGGCATCTTCAACGGCTTCGGGGGTGGGGCCTCGGCCCTGGTGGCCACCGCCGAGTTCTTCCGGGTCGTGAACCCTGCCGACCTGGGTCTGTCCGGCGGTGTCACCATCGCCCTGGGTACCCTGATCGGAACCGTGACCTTCTCAGGGAGCTTCATCGCCTTCGGCAAGCTCCAGGGAATCGTGACGGGGGCTCCGGTGACCTTCCCGCTTTCGAAGTCGTTCAACGCCCTTCTCTTCCTGGCCATTCTGGTCCTGGGAGGGATGCTCGCCGTCGGCACGGGATCGGGCATGATCTTTCTGGTGTTCGCCGCCCTGGCATTCGTGCTGGGGATCCTGCTGGTCATCCCCATCGGTGGCGCCGACATGCCGGTGGTGATCTCGCTGCTCAACTCCTACTCGGGGCTGGCCGCGTCGGCCGCCGGGTTCGTCATCAACAACTACGTGCTGATCATCTCGGGTGCCCTCGTGGGGGCGTCAGGGCTGATCCTGACGAACCTGATGTGCAAGGCGATGAATCGGTCTCTCGCCAACGTCGTCTTCGGCGCGTTTGGCGCTGCGGATTCCACGGGTCAGCTCATGGCGGGCGATCGCCCGGTTCGGTCTTGCGACGGCGAGCAGGCCGCGATGGTGCTGGGGTATGCCCAGTCCGTCATCATCGTGCCCGGATACGGTCTGGCCGTGGCCCAGGCGCAGCACGATCTGCGCAAGGCTGCAGACCTCCTGGAGGAGAGGGGGGTGGACGTCAAATACGCGATCCATCCGGTGGCGGGCCGCATGCCAGGTCACATGAACGTTCTCCTGGCCGAAGCCGACGTTCCGTACGACAAGCTGCACGACATGGACATCAACCCGGAGTTCGATCGGACCGATGTGGTGGTGGTGCTGGGAGCCAACGACGTGGTGAATCCTGCCGCCCGTGATCCGAACAGCATCATCGCCGGGATGCCCATCTTCGACGTGGACCGCGCGAAGAACGTCATCGTCGTGAAGCGCAGCCTGAGCCCTGGCTTCGCGGGAATCGACAACGACCTGTTCTACATGGACAAGACGCTGATGTTCTTTTCGGACGCCAAGAAGGCCATGGTAGACCTGGTCCGGGAGCTGAGGGAGCTGTAAAAGGCCCGCTGTCGCGTCGTCTCCTCGACCTGAGAACGGACGCGGAGACACGGCACGACATCGTTCGGCAGAACTTGCAGACGGCGGAGGCGCGGGCGGTCGCGCCTCTTACGTCCTGTTCTTCCCTGCCGCCTCGTCTGTCAGACCCTGGCCCCGGGCTCGTCAAGCTCCCGGGCTGCCCGGGTGAGCAGCCCCCAGGTCCGAAGCACGTGATCCTCGGTGGTACGCAGATTCCCCACGGCCAGCCGTAGGGCGATACGGTCCCCAAGGCGGGTGTGGGAAAGGAACGCCTGACCCGTCGCGTTGACGCGGTCGAGAATCTGGAGGTTGAGATCGTCCTGGCTCGGACCGGACAGTCCTTCCACGGAGCGCCGGAACACGACGGTGCTGAAAGGAACCGGAGCCGCCAGCTCCCATCCGTCCGACTCGCGCACCCGCCTCGCGAATTCACGGGCCAGACGGACGTGCTCCGAGATCCGGGCCCGAAGACCATCGGGTCCGAAGTAGCGAAGCACGAACCAGAGCTTGAGCGATCGGAAGCGCCGGCCCAGAGACACGCCGTAGTCCATCAGGTTCCTGGCCTCTCCCTCCTCCCTGGTTCTCAGGTATTCGGGAGTGAGACTGAAGGCCGCCCGGAGCGCCTCCGAACGGCAGCAGTAGAGGACGGAGCAGTCAACAGGGGTGAACAACCACTTGTGCGGGTTCACCACCACCGAGTCGGCTCGCTCCCATCCCGCGAACAGGGATCTGAATTCGGGAACCATCGCCGCTGGCCCCGCGTACGCGGCATCCACATGCAGCCAGAGGCCGTATTCTCCGGCTAGGTCGGCGAGGGCCCCCACGGGATCGACGCTGGTCGTCGACGTCGTGCCAACCGTGGCCACCACCGCAATCGGACGGATCCCTGCGGCGAGGTCCTCCTCCACGGCCGTCCGCAAGGCGCGGGGCACCATGCGGAATTCCGCGTCGACCGCCACGCGGCGCACCCCGTTTCGTCCCAGGCCCAGGGTCATCCCCGCCTTGTCGATGGACGAGTGTGCCTCGGTGGAAGCGTAGACCCGAGCCCGCGGCGCCCCGGAGAGCCCCTCGGTCCGCGCCTCCGGCAGGTGGACCTCCCTCGCGGCCGCCAGCGCGTACAACGAGCTGCTCGAGGCCGTATCATTGATCACCCCCTCGAAGGTCCTGGGGAGTCCCAGCAGGTCTCTCAGCCAGTCGAGTGTGTACTCCTCGAGCTCCGTGCCTGCTGGTGAGCTCTGCCACACCATGGCATTGATGTTCAGCGCGGCCGAAAGCATCTCGCCGAGGATCCCCGGTCCGGAACCGGTCACCGCGAAATAGGCGAAGAAGCCGGGATGATTCCAGTGAGTGACCCCCGGAAGCACCACCTGGTTGAAGTCGTCAAGGATCCGGTCAAACGCCTCCCCTTCCGGTCCCGGAGCCCGGGGCAGGGTTGCCCTCACGTCGCCCGGTCGCACACGGGCGAGCACGGGATACTCTCCGACGCCTGCGAGGTATTCAGCGATCCAGTCCACCAGATCATGACCATGGCGCCGGAACTCTTCGGGTGGCATGTCGCCATGAGCGACGGAAGCCTTCTTCGGGACTGCCTCATTCATTGAGCCTCCTGATCGCTTTGGCACCCACCGGTGGTAGCGAGCGTGTGCGCCGGTGGCAGACGGCAGGGTCCCGGGAGATCCTGGGGAGCAGGGCGGAGCGTCCCTTCAGATAGACCCTGGATCACATGCCTCCGCGTACGACCACAGCACGTGGGCGCTGGACCCTCCCCTGGCAAATGGATCGAGACCTCAATGGATGGGCGAGGGAACTGCGGCCTGCAACTCCGATCGAATCGCGCCCAGCTGATCTCGGAGCTCGACGGTGATTTCCTTGGTCACCGCGGTGGGGGCTCCCGTTCCCTGAAAGAGGGCGAAGAAGAGGGCGTCCGTGTGTCCCACGCTGGCGTGGGTCGCTCCTGCGTCAAGAACTCGATTCAGCCGGAGAACGTCGCGAAGGGAGAGGGCATCAGCCCGGCCCTGAGGCGGGTCCGCATAGAGAAGCCGGATGATGGCGTCGCGGAGCAGGTGGAATTCCTCGATCACCTCCCCCGAAGCAAGACCTCGCATGGCCCCTACACTCCCGAACAGCTCCGAGGCCTGCTGCCAGATGGGGCTCACCAGGTCACGCTGGGGCCCCAGTACCGGAGGCAGCATCGAGACCAACAAGTGGAGGAACTCCTCCATGAGGCCTTCTAGCTCGTCCGTCCAAGACCCCCCCCTCGCCTTGACCTCTGTCAGCCAACGCTTCGCCAGGCGCGGAATCCTTGCTTCCAGCCACGAGGCCAGCTTCAAGGGATCCCACCTCCTGTCTGATCAAGGGAGCGGCAGGCTGACGGCAAACCCGCTCGATACTGCAAACATTGCCGCTCGCTCGACGCCCCGCCAGGGGATCCCTATGCGCTTCCTGTCACCCAGGGCTGGAGTCGGATCCGGATCAGCGCTCCGCCACCGTCCCGATTCTCGGCAGCGACATGTCCACCCCAGGACTCCACCAGCCTTCGAACGATGGCCAGACCCAGTCCCGCACCGCTCGAGTGGGTGGAAAAGTGCGGCTCGAAGACTCGGGGAAGGAGATCCTCCGGGATCCCGGCCCCGTCGTCGGCAACGATGAGCTCCACCTCCCCGGAGAGCTCCCGGGCGTCGACGGTAACCACGCCCTGTCCCCGAACGGCCGCCCGAGAGTTCTCCAGCAGGTTCACGAGCACTTCCTTGAGCTCTGCATCCCGGGCCTGCACGGCGGGCAGACCTTCGGGAACGACACAGTCGAAGCGTATTTCGCCTTCGCCTGGCTGATACAGCTCCAGGGTGTCCAGGGCCGCGTCGCGGATGTGGACCTCCTGCAGCGGGATCTCCCCGGCGGCCCGGGGCCCGGCAATGCTAGAGAAGCTCCCAGCGATCGTCTCGAGCCGCTCGATCTCACGGAGGATAGCCTTGGCGTTGCGAGGCAGAATCTCGTCGAAGTCCGGGCGCCGATCCTCCCAGGCTCGCTGAATGTGTTGAATGCTGAGTCGGATGGGCGTGAGAGGATTCTTCACCTCGTGCGCAACCTGGCGGGCCATCTCTCCCCAGGCCAGGATCCGCTCGCTCCGCAGTTCGTCCGTCACGTCCTCCAAGATAATCACGGCCCCCCCCTGAGCACCGATCCGTGGAATGCGCCGGGCGCGAACGCGAATCCTGCGGTGTCCGAACTCCTGCTCCGTGTTCGCCTCCTCCAATCCCTCCCGGAGGTACCGATCCACCCAGCCGAAGAACTCTCCCAGGTACCCTTCCCCGGCGGGAAGAAGCTGTCCCATCGCCACTCCCACTCCCAGGAGACTCTCCGCCCGGGGGTTGATCAGGGTCACGATCCCATCTGGGCTCAGAGCGATGACGCCGATCGCGGCCTCCGCCAGAATGGTACGCGTCTGACGGTTGCTTCGGATGAGGGCCTCACGAGCATCGTCCAGGCGGCTCACCATCCGGTTGAAAGCAGAGAAGACCGAGCCGAACTCGTCCGCTCTTTCCTCCGGAAGATGGAGGTCGAGATTTCCCGCTCCCACGCGCTCCGAAGCCACCTGGAGAATCTGAATGGGACGGGCCAGCGCACGCCCCACGAGGAGTGCCAATCCCAGAGAGAAGACCGCTCCGACGACGAGGCCGAAGCCGAGCAGATCGGCCACGTCCTGCTGCCTGAGGGCCGTCGCGCCAACACGGAGGGGAGTAATGGACGCCAACACGAGCCGGTTGGGCAGGACGGAGTATGCCGACACGTATTCCCAGGTGCCCAGCGACCCCGGAGATGCCGCCACGCGCTCCGCTTTCTTCTCCAGGGTTCGATAGGCCGAGATCGGAACCCAGCCCTCGTACAGGCCCAGCTCGAGGAGCTCACCGATGGACCCCCCGACCAGCTCACCGCGGTCATAGACCAGCAGATCGGTCCCGACCCTTCGGGCCAGTACCTCCATGTCGCCCTGCACCTCGGGGTACCACTCGGCGGCGTCTTCCACAGCGCGCTCCGCCAACGCGCGAGCCGTGCGCCCCGCTTCGAGCGTTCGGTACGCCAGGGTCCCGAAGGCCAGGAGTGGCAACAGGAAGAAACCGAACAAGGCAAGCGTCACCCTCGCCCGAAAGGAGGACACCAGGCCGAGGAGCCTACCCGGATCCGTGGTCCGGCCCCAGGCGAGGGCGCGGCCGAAAGCCCAGACACTGAAGAAGACGAGGCATTCCAGGAAGAGCAGGAGCGTGGCCCGCGCTGTGAGGACCACGGGCGGGCGCACGCCCAGAACGTAGTTCGCCCGATACGGCCCCTCCGGATACTCCACAACAAGTTCTCCCTGCCATCCCGCATCGGTCCGCTCCCAACGAGCCGACCCGTCCCCACCCTGGGTCTCCTCCGCGCTGAGGCGAAAGAGCGTCAGGGGTCCGCCAGGCGCCCGTACCGACGAGAACAGAGGGCCAAGAGGGGAAGCAACCGCCAGCTCTCTTCTGGGCGGGATCACCGCGGTGATCACCCCTCCACCCCCAAGGGGCGTGGCGGCCACGTAGGCGGCGTCCTCCAGTCCGGCGAGGCGCGCGAAGCTCAGCCCCGTTGCCCGAGCTTCGTCCCGGATCTCCGCTGCGATCCCTGGCCGCTCCTGCTCGACGCCGATGTCCAGCTCCCGCAGCGCGAGGCCCTCCTCGGACCAGAGCGTGAGCCACACGGGATAGGACTCACCGGCGAGGCCACTGGCCACCCAACCGCCGAACAGCATCTCCACTGGGCTGGCGCCCAACGTCTCCAGGGAGTCCACCGTCTCTCCAAGACGGGTCAGCAGGAACTGAAGATAGGGATCAACGGTGCCGCCCAGGCCTCGGAGCTCCTCCTCCGCCAACGCCATCCTCGCATCGAGCCGGCTCTCCCAAGAGTAGGGAAGGCTCGCTGTCGTCCCCAGAACGATGGCAGCCCCCCATGCGAGGGCCGGCCTCTTCCAGCCCCGGTGGGGACTCAAGCACGGAACGGCCATGAGCGCGGGCACCGACCACAGGGCGGCAACCCACACCGGGAGATCGGTCTCATGGGCGAGGTAGAAGAAACACCCCACGGAAAGGAAGGCTGCGACTCCCAGGGCGGCGGGGTATAGCCACGCTGGACGTTTCCCCTCCATTCGCGAAGAGCCCAGGAGAAGACCCGCGTCGGCAAGGAGCGTGAGAACGAGAGCCAGCGTCCCCTGGAATACGATCCATTGCCGCTCCGTACCTGCCAGGAACTCCATCGTGTAGCCCGAACCGAAAAGCGCAACCACGGTCACGAAACCCGACGCCACCGGAAGTGCCGTTCCCAACAATCCTCCCAGATGGACCCGCCACAGAGGCATGAAGCTCAGGGCGACCGTCGCCGCCAGGCCAACCGCCAGAACTCTCCCAAGCGTAAGAGCGAGAGGGCCGGGCAGAAGGAAGTCTGCGGGCGAGAAGAGGTGTTCGAGGCCCACGACCGATCCAAGAGGCAGGATCCCGGCGCCAAAGAGAAGGGATGCGCCGGCAGCCACCGGGTTCCAGAGAACCGGCCTTCCCGCCAGCAGCATCAAAACCCACGCTGCAACGAGAAGAAGGCTGATCCGGCGCCCCCACCTCCCCCGGGTCTCGGCCAGCCGATCCGCCTGGCGAGGCTGCACCACGGAGACGCTGAACAGGGCCCGGTCCTCCCAGACCAGATCCAGGATCCCCTCCCCTTCCGCCCATTCCGCTCGAGAGATCCTGATGACCTCTCCGGTTTCCGACATGAAGCGGTGGGCGAAATCTCCCAGTTCGCTTCCAAGCTCAGTGGGCATGTCCGCTCGGAGAAGCGAGACGGCAGCCGCGGTCCCTCCCATCTGCGGCGCCTGAGCGGTAAAGTACAGATATCCGAAAAGGGGGCCGTCCCAATAGAGGTACTCGCTGAGCCCCATCCTGACCGTCCGCGGCACGGAACCACGATGGATCCCTTCCCAGGCCAAAGGAACACCGTCCGGCCCGTACACCGCCACGGCGTCCACACCAAACTCGCGAAGGATGTCCCCAAGAGGGACCGCGGATTCGTCCAGTGCTCCAGCAGCCGCGATTCTCGCGGCCGCCTGCGCCGCGCCGATGCCGTTCTCGATCAGGGCGCTCAGACGATGGTCGATCTCCATCTCGAGAACGGCCTCACGAGCCTGCCAGACGGACTCCCAATCTTCCACCATCCGGCGGAGGGCATGATCGGCACGGGCCGCAAGCGTGGTGCCCAGGGCCAGCGCCAGGGCCGCCATCCATGCCCACGGATTGGACGGCCGCCGGAGGAGCACCCAGCCCACCAGCCCTGCGCCGGCGATGGCCAGGAGGATCAGAGAGGTCCAGCGCGTCCAGACCGTCAGCGCACACCAGGTGACCCAGAGACCGAGCCATGACAGACTCCCCGCCCCGGACACCGCCGTCCGCATCCGACTCGACATCGTCACCGGCGACCTCGTATCTCCTCGACGAGCTGACCTGGGTGGAGGCCGGGCGAACGATCGCTCGCGATCCGCGCCTCATCTTCCCGGTAGGAGCCGTCACCCAGCACGGGCCTCACCTCCCGATGGGCACGAATACGATCATCGCCGAGAGTCTTGCGCACGACGTCTCCGCCGAGCTCCGCATCCTCTGCGCACCGGCGCTTCGATATGGAGTACCCCCCGCAAGTGACCGGGACTTCCCGGGAGCAGCGGGAATCCGCAGGAAGACCATGCATCGCGCCATGAACGAGCTGCTGGCCGCGTGGGAAGATCACGGCGTATCCGAGTTCATCATCGTCACGGCTCACCGGCACGAACCTCACCTCGAGGCGATCCTCATGGCTCTGACTGCAAAGTCTCGCACGACCGTCATTGATCTGTACGGGATCGACGTCGGTGACATCCTCGAGTCGAACCCGGAGGCCGAGATCGCGGGAGAGATGGAGACCTCACTGCTCCTCCACCTGGCTCCGCACCTGGTCCGCCAGGAGCGCGTCTCCGACGCGCCGCTGGGACCCAAGCAGTATCGAAAGTACGTTCGCGGTCGCCTCCCGACACCTCCTCCTGGCTCGTCAGGGACCATTGGGCACCCTTCGCGAGCTTCCGCTCGGAAAGGCCAGCTTCTCTTCGAGAGATACCGGTCGGTCCTCCGCGAAGCGCTCGCGGGAGCCGATGCCGAGTGATACTCTAGCAGAATCGAGCCGTCGGATCGCAGGGGACCACCCTCCCTCACCCGGGGGTATACCCCGCCGGAAGGAAGGGATTCCCTCTTCATTCCAGCATGGGTGAATGCCAATGCCGACTCGATCAGCGCTCTGGATCGCAGCCTTCCTGACGGGGATCTTCGGGTCACCGCTCCAGGCCCAGGTCGTCCTCGACGAGGGCACGTTCAACCTCACGTTGCGGGGTGAGGTGTACGGAACCGAGACATTCTCGATTCGCCGGACGGGCGCTGGTGAGGACACCCGTGTGGTGGCCCATGGGCAGGTGAGGATCGATCACCCGTCGGGCCGTCGGGACATGGCCCCCGCGCTCCAGGCAGTAGGGCTCCAGATGGTACCGTTCAGATACCAGATCAAGATCTCCGGCGCCACCCAGGAAGACCTCAGGATCGAGCGAAGTGGTGGACGCCTGGTATCCCGCATGATCTCCGAACGAGGCGAGCGGATGAGCGAGTACCGGGCCAGCCCGGACGCATTGATGCTGGACGACGAGGTGGCCCACCAGTTCTTCTTCCTCGGGCAGCGGATGGCGAACGGAGATTTCTCGGCTCCCGTGATCGTCCCTAGAGCCAGTCGGCAGGTCCAAATGCAGATTACGAATGTGGGTATGGAGCGACTGGAGATCGCCGCGCAGCCCGTTTCCGCCCGCCACGTGCGCCTCGATGGAGGTGGGCGGATCCGAGATGTGTGGTTGGACGGCGAGGGAAGGGTGCTGGCGGTGGAGGACCCTGGGACCGGTTATCGGGCGATACGACAGGAGCTCCCCTTCTAGCAGACTTCCCCGTTGATCCCCGGCAACCCCTGTCTCGCCTCCCGCTTCCGAGAGATCGTACTCGGCCAGACCTGGTTCGAGGATCTACCCCGTGAAGATCAGAGTTTCGCCCTACGTAGACCCGTCCGAGGTCCTGCGCCTTGAGGTGCGCCGGCAACTGCCAGGGAAGGTCTCGGCAGAGAGGTCTTGATCCTTTTGAGCACACACTCACCAATGACCCATAGAACCCCGAACACAGCGACTCGGAGACAAGCCGTGCGCACACGATCGGCATTCGCGCAGCGGGTGGGGGCGACCCTCCTGCTTACGTTCAGCATCGGTCTTCCGGTAGCGGGTCAGGACACGTTGCCGACAAACCTCACTCTTGACGAAGCCATCGAGGCCGCCAGGAGGAACAACCCCGGCTTCCAGGCCACCCGTAACGATCTGGACGTCGCCGATTGGCAGGTGCGGAGCGCCTACGGTGCTTGGCTGCCCCGCGCGTCCGCCAGCGGCTCGCTGCAGTGGCAGGAGGGACGGAATCAGAGCTTCGGTCTCTTCACCACCCAGCAGATCCTCGGGGTGGACAAGCCGCCGGACTACTACCTTTCCGGATACAGTCTGGGGCTAAGCTACACGCTGAGCGGCGCCACCCTCATGGAGCCGGGCCGGGCAAAGAAGGCTCGTGAGGCCACGACCGCTCTGGTTCGGGATTCCGAGGCTCAGCTGGCTCAGGGCGTGACCAGGTCCTATCTGGAGGTTCTCCGACAGGAGGAGGGACTCCTCTTGGCCATGCAGGAGCTGGAGCGAGCCGAGATCAACTCGAGGCTCGCCCGAGGAAGGCTCGAGGTGGGCTCGGCCACGGCCCTGGATGTGAACCAGGCCGAGGTCGCTGTCGGTCGGGCTCAGGTCGCCGTTCTCCTTTCCGAGAATGCGGTCCACAACGCCCAGCTGAGGCTTCTTCAGCTGATCGGAGTCGAGCTGGACCAGGAGGTCTCGCTGGCGACTCGCTTCCAGGTGGAAGACCCTCGCTGGACTGAGGGGGAACTCCTCCAGCTGGCGCTGGACCGGAATCCCAACCTCGCCAGCTTGCGCGGCTTGTTGGCAAGCTCGGAGCAGGAGGTGAAGATCGCCCGCTCGGCGTACTTCCCGTCGCTCTCGCTTTCCGCCGGGATAAGCGGGTTCACTCGCGAGGCGAGCGAGAGCGGCTTTCTCATCAACCAGGCCGAGGCCTCGGCGGATGCACAGATCGCGCAGTGCAACGCTCTCAACGAGCTGTTCCGCAGGTTGGCCGACCCGTTGCCCCCCAGCGATTGTTCGCAGTTCGGTCTCACAGACTCGGACCGACGACAGATCATCGACGGGAACGACGTCTTTCCCTTCGACTTCACGCGACAGCCCGCCACGGCGAGCCTCACCGTGAGCATCCCGATCTTCCAGGGGCTCTCCCGACAGTTCCAGCTCGAGGGAGCCAAAGCAGATCGGAACGATCTACGGTACCGGGTGCGGGAGGCGGAGTTGGCTCTCAGGGCGGAGCTCGCCGCGGGCCTGGCGAACCTCCGCACGGCGCACCAGACCGCACTCATCGAGGAGCGAAACCAGGTGGTCGCAGACGAGCAGCTGCGTCTGGCACAGGAGCAGTATCGCCTGGGACTGGTTAGTTTTCTCGAGCTCGTGGAGGCGGAAACCGTGAAGGCTCAGGCCGACCGGGAGCGGGTCCAGGCCGTGTTCGCGTACCACGACGCGGTGGCGGAACTCGAGTATCTGGTGGGAAGCTCCCTCAGAAACCGGTAATCGTCGCATCGAATCGATGCAGAGGCACATAGAATGAGCAGAAAACGGAAGGCCCTCATCGCCGCAGCGATCGTGATCGTCCTCGGCGCGGCTGGCGCCCTCAGCCTCACGCAACGGTCGGGACGAGGCCTGCAGGTTCGTATGGAGGAAGTGACCCGCCGGGATCTCGTCTCCACGGTGACGGCCAGCGGCAACATCCGGGCGCGCCAGTCCGCGGATGTCAGCTCCGACGTGTCCGGTCGCATCGTCGAGCTCAATGTCGCCGAGGGAGAC
>JBDHKE010000065.1:0-20340 GCA_039586555.1 Gemmatimonadota bacterium
AGCCCGGTTCAGCTTATCATGCACCTGGACCCGTCGCAAGCGCGTGTAAAAGGATGTTTCCGCAAATACCGGACCGTCCGCCACCTCCGCGTGAAAGGCTGTTCTGCCGTCGCGGGCGATGGGATGGCCGGATGGGCCCGACTGGCTCGCGACCGGACCGGGAAACATCTGTTCTGCCCTGGTGCGACCACAGGAGCCCGCGCCTCTTCCTGCCTACTCCAGGATGGCCGTGAGGTCCACCCAGCCCCTGGCCAGTGGCACCGGCCGGGACAGGGACGAGTTGAGCAGAATGGCCCTGGTAATGGCACAGGAGGAGTTTCCGATCACCGAGCCCCCCGTGACGCTCTGGTCGCCGAGGGACGAGTTGCTGGCGTAGACACCGCCCAGGACCCGGTTGCCGGTTCCTTGAGTCTCGAACTCCCCCTGGACGATGATGATCCCGGCATAGAGGAAGTTGCCTCGCAGGTCTAGGTCTCCGTCCACCAGGAGGACCCCCTGGCCCACGCCTCCCGACTGAATGCGAGCGTGCCCGCCGATGTAGACGATAGGAAAATAGTCGCCACAGGCTCCCGCCGGGTTGACCGGATCGCCCCAGTTGAGAGCCACCGATTCCTGACAGGTCCCACCGGAGACGACCGGGCCCGTGGTGGAAAGAGATCCGCCCGCAAGGGTCTTGTCGGCCAGGGCCACCAGGTCCGCCCAGGACAGTCCACCGAAGCTGGTGAAGGTGGAGTCGGCGATGGTGGTGTCCTCCGCCATAGGTGGGGTCCCCACCAGATGTCCTTTGCCCGTCGCGCTCACTTGGGTGGTGTCGTCCACGACCAGGCCCGGCTTGTCGTCGACTCCGCTGCACAGGCCCGTCCAACCCGGAGGTGTGGCGTCATTTCCGTCGATGCTGGCACTCCCTTTCATGGTGACCTGTCCCCGGGTGGTCAGCGCCGCAGGCGGGGTCAGGGCGACGGTGAACATGCGGGTCACCAGGCCCATGCGCCGCGAAGCTCCGGAGTAGAGCGCCCCACCCCGGGTCACCACGCCGGTGGCATCGATGAAGTACAGCCTCTCTGCCGTCCGTCTCACCCTCACCGTCCAGAAGCCGTCCGGAACGGTATCGGACACCGTCACGCTGTCTCCGATGGCCATGGTCTTCAGGGGGGCATCCCACCCCAGGAGTGTCTCGTTGATCCCTCGCTCCGCCAGGTAAAAGGCGTCCGCGCCGTTCTCGCTGGCAATCCCGATCCGGCTCTCCTGGCGGGCCACGAAGAACCCGCCGGTGACCAGCACGCCGATGACCACCATGGACAGAATGGCTACCGCGAGGGCGAACCCCTCCTCCCGTCCCTCGAAGGCCCTCAGGGTGTTCGCCCGGGCCTCGGGACGAGGGTCACGATCTCCAGGTTCAGGTCTCACGGAGGCTCCAATCGTCAGTTTCTCGGGAAGATTCTCGCTGTGATGGAGTCGGCCAGCCGCTGCCCTCGGGAATCCCGGACGAGGGACTGGGTCCGCAGGGTCACCCGGATCTGCGCGACGTCGGTGAGCACCGCGGTGGAGTCGCCGAGCTCGTCGAGATACTCGAAGTGGAGGCCGGTGCCGTCGGTACGCAGGGGACCCACCAGGGGCTCGACGGTGCCCAGCCCCACCCGTCGGGAGAGGTACCGCAGGGAGCCCCACGGACGGATTCCAAAACGCTGGTTCGCGAAGGCACGCACCGGTGCTCCGGCACGCACGGTGTCGGTCCCGAGAGCCGCGCTCATACCAGGGACGCTCAGGGTCTGGGCCGCCCGGGTCCCACACGTGGCGGTGGTGTCCACGGCGCTAGGGATCCCGAAGAGCCAGCGGTCATCGTTGGAGGTGTCAAGATCGTTCTCGGCGAACACCACGATGGAATCTGCCGTCCCGAACCACTTCCCCACCCTGAGGACCGTGATCGTGGGCGGACTTCCCCCCGGGTTGACCGAACACACCAGTCCGAACGCCTTCATCTTCCGTATGCCCGCACTGTCCGGAGTGGCCAGGACCAGGTCTCCTCCGCCTGGGCTGATCTCCCTCAACTCCGCTGTCAGGATCTCCAGACCCGCGCGCACCGCTCGCTGGCCTTCCACCTGGGCCCGCTGGGCAGCGAAGGCCCTCTCGTTGGTGGCCAGCACTTGATAGAGGGCCATGATGACCAGCGCCCCCAACAGCGAGACGACTAGGAGCTCGATCATGGTGAAGCCGCTCCGGTCGCCCCTCATGCTCATCTCACGATCACGTAAGAGAACGTGTCCGGAACCTCAGCGGCGATGGTGGGGAGCGACCCTCCCGCAGGGTGATTCAGGCCCGGGCCGGTGGTGATGAGGCGCAAATCCTTGCCCAGGGGCCCCCGAGCCGTGGATCGCCACTGCACTTCATACGCACCGACCGTGTCGGTTCCGGAGCTCACACTGTCGAAGGGCAGCGCTCGCAGCTGTTCGATCACCGATTGGCGAGCCGCCATCCGCTCACTCCGGAGGTCCGCGATCGTGGTCGATCGGATGGCGTGAGCCGTGGTTCCAGCCAGGCCTAGCACTCCGATGGACAGGATCACCACCGCGATCACGATTTCGACGAGGGTGAATCCCGCCGTTCTCTCCTCGGGGGGCTGAGTCCGATCCCGTTCCATGTTCGTTCCTTCAGTACCAGAGGTGTCCGGCCGGGTAGAGAAGCACCACGGACCAGGCATCGCCTTGGTTGAATGCCATCCAGGCCCATGATGTGAACGTGTTGCAATCCGAGTCGGCATACCCGCGAGGCGTCATGCACAGGTCGAAGCGAGTGGGCCAGGACCAGAACTGCACATCGATTCGGTCCGGGTAGCTGAAGCTCTCCACCGTGTCCGCGCCGGCAACCACCAGAACGCTGTCCCCGACGCTGCTCACACGCAGGCGCGTCCTCACGCCTCGCTCGATCGAATGAGCTCGTGCCCGCGCGTGAAGCGAAATGAACGAATCCCTGGCAGAACGCACGGCGTGGGAGTCCTGGACGGTGCTGAGGCCCCTCACCACCATGGATAGGAGCACAGAGCCCACCAGTAGCACGACCAGCGCCTCCAGAAGCGTGAAGCCAGCTCTTCGCCTCATGTATCGTCCGTTTGCAGACAGATGTCGTCATCACCATCCGATACCAATTCCATGCCAGGGGTCGGGTGGAAAGCAAAAGGGGTTAAGTGCAAGAAAAATCTCGACTTGCGGCATGCAGGCGATCTTCGGGGAGGGGAATCTTTTCCTCAGGCAAACAGAAAAGGCGCCCCGGTCCACGGGCGATGAGGGGCACGGAGGGGAACGGGGCCGCGCGCTTCTCTGGGAGGGACGGTGGAGGCTGACCCGATCAGGCGGGCGCCAGCCAGGATCCGCCAGGAACCGGAAGGGGGGCCTTCAGACCCCTGGACAAATCGAAAGCCCTCAGCCCGACACACCCCGACGCGACAACGCCTGCTCCCTCCTCCAGGATGGCTCGCCCCCCCACCCGAGCGAACCCGGAGATTCTCGCACCGGTTCTCAGAGTGAGATCCCCGGCCACCAGCGCCACACCGTAGAATGAAGCTCCGCTCGCCAACTCGAGGTCTCCAAGGACCAGAAGGACGCCCTGACCGGCCCCGTCAAGAGCCAGCCCACTCGTCGAGGTCACCAGAGGGAAGTGGTTTCCGCAGATTCCCATCGGCTCGAGGGGCGAGCCCCAGTCCCGGGGGGACCCAGGGTCACAGCCTCCAGACATGGTGAGGGTCGTCGTGGAGGAGCCTCCCAGGAAGACGTCCGATCGCCGACGGAGTGCCCCCAGATCCAGGGGTCCCACCTCCAGAGCCGGCGGATGGCTCGATCCTGCGCCCACGTCTCCAGCGTCAGCCGAGAGCTCCGCTCGATATAACGCATCGGCTACCGAACCGGTCGGATAGAGCTGGACGAGGGGGAGGGCGTAGGGTGCGCACACCACGGGGTCCCAGTGGGGCGGCGGGCTCGTGACCAGGCCGCCATTCAGGAGCGTCCCTTCCACCGCGACCGCGTCCTGACCGTATTCCAGGGCAGCCCGGAACTCCCTGACCCGGCGTCGAGGGTCCAGGGACCAGACCACCCTCGCGATCCGACGTTCCCCAGGGGCTGTTGCGCTCTGGCCCACCGCATCCAGAAGGACGATCTCGGAGCTCAGGCGGCGGATCACCACCTCGTATCGCGCTCCTCCGGGCAGCCGACTCCGGAGGATACGACTCTCTGCAGGGCGCGTGGGAATGGCGATGCTGCCCGCAACCCAGCCACGCAGGACCTCCCGGACTCCGCCCTCCGCCGCCAGGCTGGCTTGCAGGTAGCGGGCGGAAGCGTGAGCCGCCAGCACCTGCTGTCGCGTAAGGATCAGCGCCCCGTGCGCCAGTCCCGTGAGCGCGAGCAGGAGCAGGAGCGTCAGAGGTATCGCCATTCCCCGAGGAGCCATCACGTCTCTCACCTCCCTTCTCAATGACCTCTGGGCCAGATGCGCCAGGGAACGTGGATTCGCGATCCTCTCCCTACGCCCAGGAGCCAGAGGTCCACCTCGATCCTTCCGCCCCCTGACAGCTCGAGTCGGCTCGCCGAGTCCACACGAAGGGGCGTGAGGGGTTGCCGTCCTCCCCGGCCGCTGCGATACCGTAGGGCCCCATCCGACAGGTGATAGGCCCCTCGCTCGAAGAAACGAAGGATCACCGACGCGGGGACCGGCGGCTCGATAGCCCATTCCTCCACCCGCCCACCCGGCGCCACCGCGCAGGCCGAATCGGGCTCGGGGCGGCGGTTCGTCAGCGCGGCCAAATGCCAACGTCCATCGACCCCCAGTGCCAGGACCGAGTCCTTGGCCGGGTCCGCCACCCTGAGCCCGCGGGCGCCCACGATCAGCTCGGACCCGGCCGCCTCCGGCCGGCACACGACTCCCAACCCACGAAAGACGCGGAGGGAGATCGAGTCCCCGCCGCCGACCCAAGAGTCCCGCCCGGGAGAACCGGCGCGGACGTCCTCTTCGAGGACCGTCCGAGTGATCGCCCAGGTGTCCGTGATCTCTCGCCAGTCCGCAACGGCCTGGCCGGTGATCCCCTGGCGCGCGAAGACGGACCGGGCACTGGCGAGGACCGTGAAGAGCAGCACCAGCGCCACCAGGATCTCGACCACCGAGAAGCCGGAGGGACATGCAGCGTGCCCGGCGATCCGCCCCCTGCCGGGGGCCTCCACCGGCGGAACCACCCCCCTCTCTCTCACCAGGATGCCCCAGCAGAGGTGATCACGGCATCGACTTCCAGCGGACGAACGGCTTGTGGCGTGTTCGGCAGGGCCCGAATGCGCACCCGGACCGTGGACCCTTCGTCCACCGGCTCCCACTCGACCAGCCCCCCGGGTCCGCTCCTCTGACCTGCCGTGACGGAGCCGAAGAACGCAAGGGAGTCCGCCACCTCCCCCGCGGCAGTCACGGCCCATTCGAGAGCGTGTGCCCGATTCATCGCCCGGGCCGCGGTAGTGATCGTTGCAGCGACGGCCACCAGGCCCAACTCAAGGAGGATCAGGGACACCAGCACCTCGACGAGCGTGAAACCATCCCGGTGTCCGTCGAGTGTCCCGGGCTTCACGGACGGCTCACTCTACCGTAGGAAGAGATCACGAGGCGAACCGTGGCGCCGCCTTTGTGGAAGTGGAGGGTTTGGCTGGCCATTCTCCCCAGCCCTCGACCGTCGAATGCCATCTCGGCCTCGGAGCGACTCCCCGACAGATTCAGGCCGACGCCGAAAGAGCCCTCAAGGTCCACGACCTGGAGGGTGTCTCCTAGAACCTCCAGCAAGACACGGGGAGGAGATTCAGCTGCCCACACGCTGGCACGACCCCGCAGGAGGGCTTCCGAGCGTGCCCGAACGAACAGGGCCGCGACGGCTTCCCGCGCCCCGGTGACGGCGAGCCGAGCTCGAACCCCCTGAATCGGAGGTAGGACAAGGCCAATCCCCACCGCCACCAGGGTGAGCGCTACACTGAGTTCGAGAAGGGTGAATCCGTCACGCATGGATTCACGTTAGGGCTTCCCCGGGGGCTTGGGGATGGTGGGAAGGGATGGTTATTCGAGTCCGTAGTCCCGAATCTTGTACCTCAGAGCCCTGGGGCTGAGCTCCAGAAGCTCCGCAGCCTGAGTTCGGTTCCCGCCGGTGCGCGCCAGGGCCTTCTGGATCAGATGCCGCTCGAGCTCGGCGGTGTGCCGTTTCACGGAGAGGTCATCGCCGGGCAGGCCGGACCCCGCATCCATGGGCCCGGGATGCTGCACGTGCTCCGGGAGATCCTGGAGCTTCACTTTCGCTCCCTCCGTCAAGACGACGGCACGTTCCAGAACGTTCTCCAGCTCTCGGATGTTCCCGGGCCAGGGATAGGCCAGAAGGGCCTCCATGGCGTCCGGCTCCACACCCTCGACCTTGATGCCCAGGTGCTCTCCGTGCCGTTGGAGAAAGTGACTGGTGAGCTCGGGGATCTCCTCGGTGCGGTGGCGCAAAAGGGGCAGGTGAATGGGAACCACGGAGAGTCGGTAGAACAGGTCCTCGCGGAAATCCCCATCCCTGATCGCCTCTCGCAGGTCCCGGTTGGTGGCGGCAACGACACGCACGTCGACCATCCGCGTATCCCGCCCCCCGATGCGACGAATCTCCCCCTCCTGAAGCGCGCGCAGGAGCTTCACCTGAAGGAGTGGCGGTAGCTCACCAACCTCGTCGAGGAACAGGGTCCCCCGATGAGCTACCTCGAAGAGGCCTTCCTTGTCGCGGTCGGCGCCCGTGAACGCGCCTTTCACGTAGCCGAAGAACTCCGACTCAAGAAGGGTTTCCGGTATGGCCCCACAGTTGATGGGCACGAAGGGCGCGGATGTTCGATCGCTTTCCGCGTGCACCAATCGAGCGACCAGTTCCTTGCCCGTCCCACTCGCACCCGTGATAAGCACCGGGGACGGATGCCGGGCCACCTTCGCGGCCACCTCCAGGGCCCGAACCATCGCCGGCGTCCGGGCCACGATTTCTCCGAAGCGGCGATCCGCCCTCACCTCCGCTCGAAGTCGTCCCACCTCTCTGTGAAGTCGCTCCCGCTCCTCCGCCTTCCGGACCGTCAGGATCACCTCGTCGGCGCCAAAGGGCTTGGGAAGGTAGTCGTAAGCCCCCAGCTTCATCGCCTCGATCGCCAGCTCCAGGCTCCCATAGGCGGTCATCATGAGGACGAGCGCCTCTCCTCCAGCTTCCTGGTACTGCTGCAGAAATTCCATCCCGTCCATGCCCGGCATTCGAATGTCGCACAGGACGAGGTCAGGTCGCTCGCCCTCGGCGACCCGCAGCCCTTCCTCTCCACTCTCGGCGGTGAGGACCTCGTATCCCGAGTCCGAGAGGATGAGGGTCAGAGACTTTCTGAGCCCGGCGTCGTCATCAATGACAAGGATCTTCAAGTGGCTACTTCACCTTCCTGGACGGCGGCCGTTGCGCGGTCCGCAGGTCGGACGCCCCCCTCGCCGGAAGCGTCATGGAGGCCCGGTACCTGAATCGTGAACATGGCGCCGCCTTCCTTCCGGTTGCCGGCCTCGATGGTGCCTCCCATTTCCTCCACCAGACGGGCACAGACCGCAAGGCCCAGCCCCGTGCCCTTGCCGGGCTCTTTCGTGGTGAAGAAGGGATCGAACAGACGTTCCGCCGAACTCTCGGGAATCCCCGGACCGTTGTCCTCCACCTGGATGATCACCACGGTTTCCGCAGCCTCCAACTCGCTGACCGTCCCCTGTCCGCTAGCCATCGAGATCCGCCGCCGGTGAGCGTAGTTGACCCCCGGTGGATCTCCCTCCCGCCGCACCGGAATCGTGGAGCGCGGGCTCTCTTCCTCCCACAGGGAGATCTCGATCCTGGGCTCTGGGGTTCCTTCCAGAGCGTGCTCGGCATTGAGCAGGAGGTTGACCAGGACCTGCTCCAGATGATGCAGATCGCCCTGCACGGCGTGAGTCACTTCGCCGATCGTCCAGACGACGTCGATCCCGTCCAGTCGTCCCTGTGCCGCGAGGAGCTCCTGCACGTGCCCAAGCGCTTCCACCGGGTGTACGAAGCCGGTGATGTCGCCCCGGGGGCGAGCGTAGTCAAGAACCCCGCGGATGATCCGGTCGATCCTGCGAGCTTCGTCCGACGCACCTTCGATGAGCTCCGCGATCTCTCCTTGGTTACCGCATCGGCGGCGGGCCACGTCCAGGTAGCCGATGATCGCCCCCAGGGGATTTCCCACCTCATGTGCCAATCCAGCCGCCAGGGTGCCGACGGACGCGAGCCGGGTCGCTCGTACCACCTGGTCTCGTGCCCGGACCAGCTCCTTGTTCGTTTCCTCCAGTGATCGGACGTTCTGGGCCAGGAGTTGCTGATCCCGGATCAGTCGCCCGGCCATGGCGCGGACGCTCTCGCTCAATGTCAGGAGCTCCTCGGTCTCGGCGGCTGTGATCGGATGCCGATACTCGCCGTCGGCCATTCGGCGAACGTCACGCACCAGGCGACCCAGGGGCGTGAGCAGGGAGCGTTTCAGCAGCCCTCGCACGAAGAAGAAGAGCACGGTCAGATCGCCCGTGACGACGATGAAGATGTAGAGTGTGGCCTCCCCCGGGGAGTCCAGAAAGGGTAGAAGCAGGAGCATCCCGAACGCCGCGAAGATCACGGCTCCGGCGAACAGGATCCCCACGGACAGGAAGAGCTCACGCCGCAAGGAGGACGTGGTCCTGCTCACGGCGGGCCTCTGGACGCCAGCGGCGCGGTCCGGGGATTCCCCGACCCTGCCTTCCACGGCCGCTTGGGGCGGCAAGGGTCGCCCTCTAGCCGGTGCAGGCGATCTGACCTGGTCCCGCCGGTGTGACGGGCGAGGTCGGGGGCGTGGCCGACCCGTAGTAGATCGCGCACCCCTGCGACGACAGGAGAGCGTCGTGCGTCGCCGTCGCCGACCAGCCGGTCAGGGATGCCGTGACGGACAGGTTGACACCGTCCGATTCGACAAACGCGAGATCCACCGTGCTCGTCGTGTACGACTGGTTCTCGGCGTAGTAGATCTCCTGCTGGCTGGCCAGGTTCTTCACGTCGGACTTGACCGCGGCGAAGTACGCCTTCTCCCGGGCAGCCGAGAACTTCGGAATCGCGATTGCCGCCAGGATGCCGAGGACAACCACCACAACCAGAAGCTCGATCAGCGTGAACCCCTTGTTGTCCCGCATCTGCCACTACTCCCTTGGGTTGCCGGTGCGCCACATCGCTGGGACGTGACTGGATGTGGGTAGAGCAACGGCGGTTCCCAACCGGAATCGGAAGCCCTATCGCACTACCAGAAAAGAGGTTAGATGAACAGGGCGCACAGGCTTGGACAGGGCCGACGAGCCTTCTCTCGTTGAATTCTGCAAGAGTCTTGCAGATTCGATCTCCTCTTGACGGCGGGGCAGGACGTGGAGGGCAGGAAGCCGCGAAGGCGTAGTCCGAGAAGACTCTCCGAACCACGCCTCTGCGGCCGCTTCAGCCCGCAAGGATTACGCCTAGCTCGTGCAGGCGACCTCGCCTGGTGCCGAGGGCGTGGTGGGTGTAGTCGGTGCCGTCGCCGTGCCGTAGTAGATGGCGCATCCCGCCGCCGCTCCGAGAGCGTCGTGGGTCGCCGTCGCCGACCACCCGGAGGTGGACGCCGTCATCGCCACGTTCACACCCTCCGATTCGACGAACGCCAGATCCACGGTGCTCGTGGTGTAGGCGTAGTTGTCGGCGTAATAGATCTCCTGCTGGCTCGCCAGATTCTTCACGTCCGACTTCATCGCAGCGAAGTACGCCTTTTCCCGTGTCGCCGAGAACTTCGGAATCGCGATGGCCGCCAGAATACCGATGATCACCACCACGATCAGAAGCTCGATCAGCGTGAAACCCTTCTTGTCCCGCATCGCCGTGTCCCTCCAGACAGGTTGAACCAAGAGTGTTCGCTATCGACTCCGATGCCGTGAAAGGGCAAGGCAGAGTCCATGGGGATGGCCCAATACTCAAGTTCCTTTACTGTAACGACTTAGGAGATCCCCAGTATGGCCGGCGTTGCCTGCATTCAACACCATGCCACATTGAATTCTGCGAATCCACTTGCAGAACTAACGGTCCTCCTCCGGGCGGGACCATGCCTCCAGAAGACTGTCCACCGACGCGAGGTCCGAGGGCGAGCCCACTCGGCTTCGTGCGGAGTCCAGAGAGGCCATCGCCCCGGCAGAGTCGCCCGCCAGAGCCTGGAGATCGGCAAGCCAGAGCCACTGCTGCCAGTGTCCAGCTTCACCGCTGCGGATCGCCCCGAGCCTGGCGTCCACGGCCTCCCGGTACCGACCCTGCCCCTTCAGAGACCCCGCGAGGAGATGATGGGCCACCGAGAGGCTCGGCTCGATCTTCAGAGCCGCGCGGGCCGCATGTTCAGCCTCGAGGTAGCGGTTCTGACGGGAGTAAGCGATCGCGAGAAGGGAGGGAGCCACGGAGAACTGCGGCCGCTGCTCCCAGGAACGGCGCAGGAGAAAGGTCGCTTGGGAGTACCGCTCGGCTCCGATGAGCCGCTTCCCAATCTCGGTAACGAGCGTGTAATGCGTTCCCAGGATACCGATTGCCGCACGGTACTCGTAGAGCGCTTGCGGCACCCGGTTCCGTCCGAAGTGGATGTCTCCGAGGACCCACCTCGCCCGTCCAGACTCCGGGTGCTCCCGAATGAGTGTTTGGAAGACGGTCTCGTTGTTTCTCCAGGTCGAATTGCGGGTCCAGGTTCGCGTCCCCATGAGGATCAGGGCCACGGCTAGAAGTCCCCAGGCGACGCGCGGTCGGCGGCGCCTGAAGCTCCCGATCAACCATCCCACGGCGATGGCTAGGCCGACGGACGGTACGTACAGCGATCGCTCGGCCAGAAGCACGCCTGACAAGAAGAAGACGTTCGAGACGGAAGCGATGGTGACCACGAACCAGACGATCCCCAGGCCGGCGAGCCTCGGGGTCAGGGACCGTCCATCCACCTCCGGGGCCCGCCAAGCCAGGAGGGCAACGGTGAGAAAAAGCAATGCGACGATCACTCCCGAGATGTTCTGGGGGTTCCAGCCGAAGAAGACCGGTATCACCGCCGGGGCGTAGTCCGCCACCAGGTCTCTGGGGAAGAACAGGAGTCGGACGTACTCCGGCCAGATCCCCGCCACCGTCCAGATCCTGGGGATCTCTTCGAGGATCTCGGCACCCAACGGAGCGAAGGGGTCCGCCAGGCTCCCCAGGACCCGGTACCTCAGAGTCAGGATGATGGCGGCGGTGCCCACCAGCGCCAGAAACAGCACACCCCTGGCACGCAGGTACGCGGGTAGCACGCGCCATCCAAGATCCCGCCGGGCGGCATCGATCAGCACAAGGACAGCGGGCAGCACCACGCTGCTTTCCTTTGCCAGGAACGCCGCACCGTAGAGGAGGCTGAGCACGAAGATCCTCCGCGGTCCCACCCGGTCATCTGCCCCGAGGTGAACGAGGCAGGCCGCCAGGAAGAATCCCCCTGCCAGCATCTCTGCCAGGCCCACGACGTTGGCCACGGCCTCCACGTGCACCGGATGAACGGAGAACACCAGCGCACCGGCCAGAGCCCCCGCGAGGGGCATTAAGCACGACAGCAGGAGGAGAACCAGGACGGAGACCGCGGCGTGGCAGAGAAGGTTCACCAGATGATAAGCGGTCGGATGGTCTCCCCAGAGCGACCACTCCAGACCGTAGACGGCGGTGGCCAGGGGCCGCCACAGGCCCAACTGTTGACCGTACTTGTTCGGCCAGTAGGGGGCGGAGAGGGCGCCTGGAAGATCGTGCAGGCTCTGAATCAACGGGTTCCCGGTTACGATGTGCAGATCGTCATAGGCGAACTCGTTCGCGAGGGAGTTGGCGTAGACACCGGACGCCAACGCGGCCACCAGCACAGCGGCTGCCCGCGTGCTGCGTATGGGGGATTCCCACAGTCTCGCCCTCACGTCCGTCCACCCCTCATGTGCGGGGCGCGCTTGACGGGACCTCGAGCTCTTCGGCCCGAACCCGGGCCTTCGCGGCTCCCCCCGAATCCCCCTGCGCCGCGAGAATCTCGGCGAGGCGAATCCAATCCTCTGCGGACTTCGGATCCTGCCCCAGTGCAGCCTGCCGTGCCCGAGCCGCAGCCTGGAGATCTCCTTTCGCGATGTAGCTCTCCGAAACGAGCGCCCAGAGCTCCCGGTCCGATCCCCCTCTTCGCAGTCCCTCCAAGGCCACGGCATGGCCTTCCCGCGCCCTCCCCTGCAGGATCAGCTGGCTTGCCAGGTGCCGGTAGGCCGCGTGCCGCCTGGGAGCAGCAGCGACGGCCCGTCGGAGAAGCTGCTCCCCGGAACCCCACTGCTCCCTCGTTCCGTGAAACGCCGCCACCTCCGCCAGCAGTCCGTAGTTGCGTGGCGCCAGGGCAAGGGCCGTCTCGTACGCTCGAAGCCCTTCTTCCACCTCTCCAACTCGAATGAGCCCCGTCCCGCGGGTGCGGTGCGCCAGGTAGGACTCGGGGTGCTCTCGAGCCAGGACCTCCAGCATCGCGTAGGTGCTCAACCAGGAGGGATTCCGGGTGACCGTGCGCACCAGAAGAGCGGCTGCCATCACGAAGGAGACCGCCACTAGGGACCACTTCCAGGCGGGGGTCCGGCGCCAGACCCGGGCTGCCAGTTCTCCGGCAATCAGCGCCAAGCCCACCGAAGGGAGGTAGAGGGTGCGCTCAGCGAGCAGCGTACCCGTCGGAAAGAACAGCTGGGAGACCGGGAGGACCGTCACGAGAAACCAGGCGATGCCCAAGGACGCCGCCCCTGCTCTCGTCCAGAGAATGGACGCGAGAAGGAGAAGACCCAAGAGGATCCCGGATCCGGCGAGGACCTCTGGCGTGAGGGAGGTGGAGGGAAACAGTACTCCGGGAGCGTAGTCCGCCACGAGATCGACCGGGAACGCCATCAATCGAAGGTACTCCGGCCAGAGAGACAGAGCGGTCAGGACCCTCTGGTGAGCATCCAAGTCCCGAAATACCGGTGCTGGCGCTTCTCCCAGGATCGAGCCGAGGATGGCGTACCGGACCAAGAGATAGGCGCTCAGAGCCGCGGCGAGTGCGAGGAATCCCGGCAGTTCGTCGAAAAGGCGCGCTCGCAGCGGCCGCGGATGCCGTCTCAGGATCTCCAGCAAGAGGATTGCCGCCGGCAGCGTCACCGAGATCTCCTTGGAGCCGAGCGCAAGGAAGTAAAGTGCTCCCAGAGCCGGGACTCGGCCCAGCCGCTTCCATCCCTCCCAATCCCGGCCCCGCACGTACACCAAGCAGGCGGCAAGGAAGAAGGCCGCGGCGTAGAGTTCCGCCCGACCCACCACGTTCGCCACAGCTTCCGTGTGGACCGGATGAATGGCGAACAGACCCGCTCCCAGCAGGCTCGGTCCCCGCGGGAGGACCGTGACCAACAGACCGAAGACGAGGAGCGTCACCAAACCGTGGGCCAGCACGTTGGTGACGTGAAAGCCCATCGGATGGCCCCGGAACGCGGGCCATTCCAGGGCGTAGCTCGCGACGGTCACGGGTCGATACAGCCCCGTGCCCGGCGCGAAGGCGGGCCAATACGGCGAGGACACGGCCTCGAGGACGTCTCCCTCGGTCACGATCCGGTTACGCAGGACGATCTCGTTGTCGTCGTAGGCGAATCCGTTCCCGAGCGTGTTGGCGTACGCCGCGATCGCCAGGAAGACGATCAGCCCGGCGCCCCGCCGGCAAGACACCTAACCACCGGTCCCAGTCGCGACGGGCCTCGCGGCCGGGACCTCCTTCGGCACATTCTCGTCGACGAGGGGGCCTCCTTGCCGCCCCCTCGCATCTTCGACCGGCTCCCAGGGGACCGCTCTCGGCGGTAGGAGATTGCTCCGGAGAATGTACCAGATCGCTGCCACGCCGTCCTTCCAGTTGATCTTCTTCCCTTCGGCGTACGACCGGCCATGATAGCTGATCGGCAACTCGTAGATCCGAGCCCTCGCCTGTGCGAGTCTCGCCGTCACCTCCGGCTCGAAGCCGAACCGGTTGGCACGAAGCGGCAGGCTCTTCAGTAGATCCCCCCGGATCATCTTGTAGCAGGTTTCCATGTCCGTGAGGTTCAGGTCCGTGAACATGTTGCTAAGCAGCGTGAGGAACCGGTTCCCCATCATGTGCCAGAAGAACAGGACCCGGTGCGGTCCGCCGAGGAAGCGGCTTCCGTAAACCGCGTCCGCCCTTCCGAGGCGGATGGGCTCGAGCAGAATGGGCAGCTCGCTGGGATCGTACTCCAGGTCGGCATCCTGCACGACGATGACGTCCCCGGTGGCGTGCTTGAAGCCCGTCCGCAGGGCTGCCCCCTTACCCCGGTTCACTTCATGGAGCACGAGGACATCGACGAGCTCTTCGTCCTCAAGAGTCTCCAGCAGCTCGCCGGTTCCGTCGGTGGATCCGTCGTCTACGACGATCACCTCCAGATTGAGCGGCACCTCGCGAACACACTCCAGGAGCTGGCGTATGGTGTGAACCTCGTTATACACCGGAATCACGACGGATGTCTTGATGGCACCGGCCGGCTGCGGTGCTTCGGGGCGCCAGGGACCCAGGGGAGGCCTCCGGCCGCGATCCGCCGGCTCGGGATGGGAGTGAGTCATGGTCGGTTTCCGGGATCAGGACTCGGCGAGTCCATATCGGTTCAGTTTTCGGTAGAGCGTGGACGGGTCGATTCCAAGCACCTCGGCGGCCCGGCTCTTGTTTCCTCCCTCGGCCTGGAGCACCCATTGGATGTACGCCTGTTCGATGACCTCCATGGTGGGGTTGGGCGGCAGCCGGTCGGCGACCACCCGGGGCTTGGGAGCCTCACGCAGTCGCTCCGGAAGAGCATCCACGGGTATCTCCTTGCCCGAGCTCACCACGTTGGCCCGCTCCAGGGCGTTCTCCAGCTCCCGCACGTTCCCCGCCCAGTCGTAGTCCATCAGAGTCTTCATCGACGCCTCGGACAGCGTCCTCGGGTGCCCCTCTCCCTTGGCCATGCGCTCCAGGAAGTGTTGTGCCAGCAACGGGATATCCTCTCGTCGCTCCCTCAGCGGGGGCAGATGGAGGGCGATGACGTTCAGTCTGTAGTAGAGGTCGCTCCGGAACCTGCCCCGCCGGATGTCCTCCTCCAGATCCCGGTTGGTGGCGGCAATGATCCGCACGTCCACAGGCACTGCCTCGGTGGCGCCCACGGGAATCACCTCTCGCTCCTGGAGCGCTCGGAGAAGCTTCACCTGCGTCCCGGCGCTCATCTCGCCGATCTCGTCCAGGAAGAAGGTTCCACCTTTCGCTGCGACCAGCAGTCCCTCCTTGTTCTTGACCGCCCCGGTGAAGGACCCCTTCACGTGTCCGAACAGCTCGCTTTCCAGCAGGCTCTCCGGAAGAGCACCGCAGTTGATCGAGAAGAAGGCTCCGTCCGATCGCTCGGATAGCGAATGGATGTAGCGAGCAAGGACCTCTTTGCCGGTCCCGCTCTCCCCGCTGATGAGAACGGTAGACTCGGTCGGAGCAACCGTCTCGGACAGCTTGAGGACCTCGATAAAGGCCTTGCTCTTGCCGATGGGACGGGCTTCGGTGGTGCTCTGGCGCCGGCGGATCTCTTTCTTGAGGGCCCGATTCTCGACCTTGAGTCGCCGGGCTTCCGCCGCTCTACGGCAGATGGCCAACACCTCGTCGTTGGCGAAGGGCTTCTGGAGGTAGTAGAAGGCGCCCTCGTTCACGGCCCTCACGGCGGACTGGAGGGATGCCTGGGCCGTCATGAGAATGACGGCCATCTCGGGATCCACGTCCCGGGCGCCAGCGAGCACTTCCAGCCCCGAGACTCCGGGCATACGGATGTCGGTAAGGACGATGTCCGGAAGGTCCTCGTCGAGAGCGGAGAGGGCCTCGCGACCGCCATGGGCCACCCGAACGGCGTAGCCCTCCCCTTTGAAGAGAATGCGCAGCGAGTCCAGGATCCCTGACTCGTCGTCCACCAGCAGGATTTTGGGACCGCTCTCGCTCAAGATGCCTCCATGGTCACAGCATCGGGTTCCGAGGGAAGGTACATGACGAACTCAGCTCCCTCTCCCTCCTCGGATTCGACGAAGACCGCACCACGATGGGCCTCCACGGCGCGGTGCACCACGGGCAGGCCCAGGCCACTTCCCCCCTTCCTCGTGGTATAGAAGGGATCGAAGATCCTGGACACCTCTTCCGGGTTGATGCCCGGCCCGGAATCCCGGACCGAAAGACGGAGCGGTGCCGTGATTCGAACACCCTCCGCAACCAGGCTCTGTTCGCGGCGCCCCAGCTCGACGGTGACCTCGCCCTCCGGTCCCGCAAATTGAATGCCGTTGAGAACCAGGTTGAACACCGCGCGGTGAAGCAGGTCCGCGTCTCCGGTGATCTCGATGGGCCGGTCCAATCCGATCTCCCGGATCGTGACGGCTTCGATGGCGTCAGGGTGCTGCCGTGCGAGGGCAATGGAGTCACGGACAAGCCGGGCCATGTCCACCTCGTCCATCGTCCCGATCTTGAGTCGCGAAAAGTCGATGAAGTCAGAGAGCAGTCGACTAAGGCGCTCCGATTCGTTCACCACCAACCGCTTGAGAAGCTCACCGTCCTCGTCGTCCAGTGAAGGTCCGGTCAGCTGCTCCACCGCGCTTCGGATGGATGCCAATGGATTCCGGATCTCATGGGCGAGGGACGCACTGAGCTCGGCCACAGCCTCGAGCCGCTCATTACGCCGGCTCAAGGCCCGAACCCGCTCCTCGTTCGTGATGTCCTGGAAAATGGCCGTCACCGAGGACGGCTCACTCCCCTGGCGCTTCAGCACGGTGGTGCTCACTCCCAGCGTCACCGCGTTACCGTTCCGGTGAGCGATCGCCTTGTAGCGGGCTCTTGCCATCCCGTCGCTGATGGACCGGCGCAGGAGCGAGCTCAGGGCAGGTGCGACGCCTTCCACCGCCTCCAGCACCGAGACCCCGACCCACTCATCCAGACGAAGCCCGAGCAGTCCCTCCGCAGCCTTGTTCATGTACAGGAGTCGCCCTCCGGAATCCACGGACATGACGCCGGTACTGATGGTCTCCAGCACATCCCCAGTGTTGTGTCGAAGCTCCCTGAGCTCCGACGCCACCTCGTCCAGGGCGATTCCCGCGCGTCGGAGACGGTTCGCGAGCCATCCGGTCACCACCGCCACGAGGCCGAACAGGACGAGCTGCAGCGCTACGCTGTTGGTGAGGTCCTGAGAGAGCACCCAAAAGATGTCCGCGATGTAGAGGGCCCCGGCGAGAACCGCGATCAGAATCACGCCTGGCAGGGAGAGCAGTAAGGCCCCGAAGGCGATCACCAGGATATACAGCGCGGTGAAGGCACTATCGATCCCCCCAGTCAGATGCACGATGGTGGTCACCAGGAACCCGTCGAAGACCACCTGGCTGTAGAAGAACACCCTACTGGGGGCCGCACCCTTGAGGCGGGTGAACCAGAAAGACCCGGCTGTGAAGACGACCGTCACGAGAAAGAGGAATATGGCCAGGAGCCGCCGGTCCGGATTCAGCCATCCCCAGCTGAACAAGGCGGCCATGAAGATGGCTCCGGCAACGCTGATGCGGCCCAGGTACACCCACTTCAGCAGATCCTGGCGGTGGAAAGGCGACCGCGAGCCGGGCCTGGAGAGTCTCAGGGACCTGCCCCTCACTTTCGGTAACCGCTTCATATGCTTCTTATTCAATGGCCAATGATGATAAGAGGGATTCTTGCAGAGTACAACGCCGCAAGTCTCGCAATCTGCAACACTCGATGCGCCGTCCGTAGCAAGGAAGGGCCAGCATGGATCGTTCGGATCTGATCGCCGTCTCCAGAGGGGAACGGCCAGCCGACTTCGTGATTCGGAACGCCCGGGTCGTCAACGTCTTCTCGGGCGAGCTGGAAGAGACGGACGTCGCGTTCTTCGACCGTTGGGTTGCTGGTCTCGGGACGGACTACGAGGGCGAACGCGAGATCGACGTCGGCGGACGCTACCTGGTGCCGGGCCTCATCGACGCGCATGTCCACATCGAGTCGAGTCTCGCGACTCCTGCTGAGTTCGCCCGGGCTGTTCTGCCCAGGGGAACGACCACCGTGATCTCCGACCCCCATGAGATCGCCAACGTGCACGGATTGCCTGGAATCCACTACATGCTCGGTGCCAGCGAGGGAATCCCTCTGTCCGTGATGGTCATGGCTAGCTCCTGCGTGCCTGCCACCGACATGGCAACGGCCGGAGCGGCGCTCCACGCCGAGGATCTGCGCCAACTTCGCTCTCATCCGCGAGTGCTGGGACTGGCGGAGGTCATGAACTTCCCGGGGGTCATCCACGGGGATCCGGAAGTGGCGGCGAAGCTGGACGCGTTCCGGGACCGGCCCATCGATGGACATGCGCCCGGAGTATCCGGAAAACCGTTGAACGCCTACGCGGCGGCGGGCCCTTCTACCGATCATGAGTGCACGTCCGCCCAGGAGGCGCTGGAAAAGCTTCGCCGAGGCCTTTTCGTTCTCTTCCGGGACGCGACCAATGCCCGGAATCTCGGCGACCTCCTCCCCATCCTGACCCCGATCACCAGCCGCCGCATCGCCCTGTGCACGGATGACCGTCAGCCTCCGGATCTCCTCGACCAAGGGGGCATCGACTCCATGGTGAGAGCGGTCATCCAGGCCGGCGTGGACCCTGTGGAGGCCATCCGTCTCGCCACGCTGAACCCCGCGGAGCATTTCCGTCTGCACGATCGTGGCGCCGTCGGCCCCGGACGACGGGCCGACTTCTTCCTCGTAGGGAGCCTGATCGACCTGGAGGTGGAGCAGGTGTACGCAGGCGGGAAGCTCGTGGCGCAGGGAGGCGCGGCTCTTCCCTTCCCCGCCGCGGCGGCCGGCAGCCCTCCGGAGCCCTCCATGGACATCGATTGGAGCCGAGTCAGCTTCCGGGTTCCGGCCAAGGAGGGAGAGATCCGGCTCATCCGGGCCATTCCGGACCAGATCGTTACCGGCTCTGAACGGCTGATTCCCACCATTCGCGACGGGACGGTAATCGCCGACCCGGATCGGGATATCCTGAAGATCGCGGTGGTCGAAAGGCACCTCGGAAGCGGCAGGGTGGGTGTGGGATTCGTCACCGGCGTTGGTCTGGACTCTGGAGCTCTGGCCGGAACCGTGGCTCATGACCATCACAACCTGATCGTGATCGGAGCGGAAGATGCCTCGATGCTGGCGGCGGCTCGCCGGGTGGCGGAGATGGGCGGTGGGCTCTGCGTGGCCCGTGGCGAAAGGGTCCTCGCCTCCCTCCCACTCCCCATCGGCGGCCTCATGTCTCCCGAGCCCATCGAGGAGATCCGAAGGCGCCTGGACCGGGTCGTCCAGGCCGCGCGGGATCTGGGATCCGACCTCCATGATCCATTCATGGCCATGTCCTTCCTGGGCCTGGAGGTGATTCCCAAGCTGAAGATCACCGATCGGGGCTTGGTGGACGTGGAGGCGTTCCAGTTCGTGGACTTGTGGACGTGACGCGCTGAGTTTATCGACCTTCACCAACCCCATCTTGCAGCGCCTGTATCGCCCGCACGGGCAAGAAAGGACCCTTCTTGACGGCGCTCGAGGGACCGCGAACATCGGGCGGTCAGCCGGCGGCCGGCTACCGGCTTAACGGGACGGTCAACAGCTGGCCAGCGTAGATTCGGCTGGACCGCAGCCCGTTCTCCCTCTTCAGGGTCTCGACCGTCGTGCCGTGCTTCCGGGCGATGGTCCACAGAGAGTCCCCGCGTCGCACTCTGTACCTGAGTCCCTCCCCTGATGCGACGCGAGTCAGGTCAGAACCCTGGGCACCCACGTATTCCGCGTACGGCTTCGGGAAAATGGCCACGTGGTAGTGGGGAGGACGTCGCTCACGAGTCGCCTCCAGAATCCTGTTCTCCTCCAGGTAGAGCAGGACGTCCTCGATCCAGGAGCGGCATCCCATGTCATTGGATCGCCGGATGTCGGCCGCCATTCCCGTGGGGTGCACCGACTCCTGCGATGCGTTCCGCGGCTGACGGGACTTGGGCCTGGTGAGACTCGTGACGACCAGCTTCTCCCCACAAGCTGCCCGATACTGCCGCGCCAGCCGCTCGATGAAGAGTTTCAGCTCCGGCCGAGCGTAGGGAAATGAAACCTCCTTGAACTCGAAATCACGGTTGGGCCGGACCGGGACCAGAAGTCCAAGCGACACGAAGCGATCGACCTCGGCCGCGCTTCGAAGGTAGGAGAAGTCGTGTTGGCGGGC
>JBDHKE010000380.1:0-21580 GCA_039586555.1 Gemmatimonadota bacterium
AGTCTTTGGATTCGAACTTCACGCTGAGCGCGTTGGAGTGCCTCGGCGGCCCGGCGGACACCACGACGGCGTCACCCTCGGCCTTCACGGCCTTTCCCCGAGCGAGGGCCTCCGCCACCTGGCCGAGGTCGAGCAGGTCGCCGTCGGCCTCGATCCGGGTCGAAGCGGAGACGGTGACCGTGGTACTGTTGGCAAGGGTGAACGTCCGGGCCGCCGGGTCCACCGCTGCTACCATCCCCTCGAACTCCACGCCTCCGGGGATGTCCTCCAAATCGTTCTCGATCTCGAACTCCACCTCTGCCGCCACGATCACTGGGCCGTTCGGGTCCTCCAACACACCCTTGCCCTCGGCCTCTACGAGATGGCCAGCGGAGAGTGCCTGCTGAACATCCGCCAGTGAGGGTAGGCGATCGGAGCCGTTCTTGATCGAGGTGCCGGCCACGAGGCGGACTCGAGTTCCGTCCATGGTCGTGAACGTGCCCGCGCTGAGGTCGGTCGACTCGACCAGACCTTCGAAATCGAACTTGCCCGTGACCAAGTCGTCCTCCGACTCCACCTCCGTCATCCCCGACGCGGCCCGGAGCTCGATCTCGAGTCCGAACACCCGAATGAAGGCGTCGGGAGGCGGAGCGGCGTTGGGAGCGAAGTGGTCCGCTCCCACGTTCACCTCCAGCTTGGCGTCGTCCGACTCGTCGTTGAGCCGCAACCGCGTCGCCCTGAAGGTGCGGTCTTCCGGAGCCTGTACCCGCGCTGGTGCGGGTCGCTTGGCCTCCACGGCTGGCCGGTCTCCCCGTGCCAGACGAGCCTCGATCCGCTCCACGAACGCTTCCAGGGAGAGTTCGTCGCCGGACTCACTCCGGAAGCGGGTGCCCGAGTCGAAGGCGACTTCCAATCCACCCAGATCCAGCAGAAGGGACCACGCCTCGCCGGAGCGGACCACGGCGACTACCGCGCTCTCGATCTCCTCCTCGTCGAACACCTCCCCAGGCGCCTCCACCTCCACCTCTCTCGCCACGAGAGGGCGATTACCCGGCAGCAGCTCGATCTCCAGACGGACCGGGCCGCCCGACATGCGATCGCCGAGCTGTTCCACTGTGATGGAGCTGGAGGGGCTGTCATCCACGTCCGGTACCAACGGTCCACCGGAATCACAGGCGGAGGCCAGGGTGGCCAGGCCGCCCGCCAGGGCGAGTGCGAGTGCTGCCTGGGTCGCTTTCCACGTACGCATGGTCGTTTCCTTTCAGCGGTTGCTTGCGGGCCTTCTCCAGTGGTTCTCGATCGGCTGGGCGCCCGCGCCTCCAACAGGCGGAAGATCGTGGCGCCATCACCCGGGCCAAGCGCAACCTGCGTTCCCAGGGTCGGTACGGGAGGGGGATCGACCCCATCGGTCTATATCAGAGAGACTTACGGCGGCGAATGCGCTCGGGGAGTGACCCGCGTAGATTGTCCCGAATCAAGACACGTTGCCTGCGCATGGAACGCTTCCCGTGCGTCACCGGGATGCCGGGACCTTTCAGACACGGGGCAACGTAGAGCGTGCACACATGCAGCCTCTAATCGCGGTTCTCCTGGGATCGGATTCGTTTTCGGGCCTCTGGGAGGGACTCGTCTCCTCGGCCGAAGGCGAGCTTCGGCAGTCGGCGGCGATATCCGGACTGTCTCCCCTGGCCGAGGCCGAGGGTGTGGTCATCGCTGTAGGAGGTCGGGAAGAGGAGGCGGAGAACCTTCTCTCGGAGCTTCTGTCGGAGGGTGCTGGAGAGGTCGTCGTCGTGGGGGCGGACCCCAACCACCGTCTCGCGGCTCGACTGGCGCGGAGCGGAGCGTCCGACTACTTCGTGCTGCCCACAGACCTGGAACCGCTCCGGTCCTGGGTGAAGGACTGCGTGGATCGAGGTCGTGCCACGGCACGGGCCGAAGGCCTCGCCGAGTTCGAGAGGGCGTCCTACGACTTCTCCCAGTTGGTGGGTGAGAGCCCGGATCTCAGAGCTGCCCTCGAAAGGGTGGCCCGCATCATCCCCAGGGACCGGGCGACGGTCCTGGTCACCGGAGAGACCGGAACGGGGAAAGAGCTCGTGGCCCGAGCGATACACTACAACGGGCCCAGAGCCGCCCAGTCCCTTGTGGAGGTCAACTGCACGGCCCTTCCAGCGTCCCTTCTGGAGTCGGAGCTGTTCGGCTTCGAGAGGGGAGCCTTCACGGATGCCAAAGCGGCGAAGCCGGGGCTCTTCGAAGCCGCCCACGGCGGGACTCTGTTCCTGGACGAGATCGGAGACCTCTCCCTCGAAGTGCAGGCGAAGCTCCTCAAGGTGCTGGAGGATCGACAGGTCCGGAGGCTCGGCAGTCTGCGGGCCATGGAGGTCGACATCCGCCTCATCACCGCCACCCACGTGGATCTCGGGTCCGCGGTCAGGGACGGCCGCTTCAGGCAGGATCTCTACTACCGGCTCAACGTGGTGACCATTCATCTGCCGCCGCTGCGGGAGCGAGGCGAAGACGTGATCCTGCTGGCCGAGCACTTCCTGGACACGCTTTCGGAGGAATACGGCACCGAACGGCCGCCCCTGACCCCTAAGGCGCGTTCCGCGCTGGTGACCCACGACTGGCCCGGGAACGTCCGGGAGCTGCGGAACGTGATCGAGCGGGCGGTCCTCCTTGGCGGTGGGGAGATCCGACCGGAGGACGTGGCCCCGCTGCCGGGGTTGGGTGGGGAACAGTCGGCCCTTCCTTTCCCGGCCTCCCTGGATCGCATCGACCGGGCCGCGGCCCGGCTGGCGATGGAGAGGACGCGAGGAAACAAGAGCGCAGCCGCGGAGCTCCTCGGGATCAGCCGATCCCGACTCTACCGCTTGTTGGAGAGCCCGGAGGATCTGTAGTGAAACGAGACAACGTGTACCGATGCTGTCCAGGGCTGGAAGGGTGGAGTCCCATGATAACGGTGTTTCCGCAGGGTACGTGGCCTGCATCCGGAGACAGTCGGCAGGTTCGGCTCGCTCTCTAACAGAGGAAACGCTGATGAGTGTGATGGCGCGATTCGGGTGGTTGGGTCTGGCCGGGTTCGTCCTTCTTGTCGCCCCAGGCTGCGACTCCGAGGGCACGGGACCGGAGGATGAGGGGGTTCCCGAGGGCGAGCTGACGTTCGTCCGCTTCTCTGCGAGTGTCCTGGCGCGAGTCGAGCGCCAGGGTAGCTTCTGGGCCGTGAGGGGCGAGAACCGGGAGCTCGTGCTCCGCTACGCTCCGGAGCGACCGGACGAGGTGGGAAAGGAGTTCCTGGAGTTCGAGGTGCCCGGAAACGCTCTTCTACGACGGCCGGATGGCACTCCATTCGAGCCTGGGGACTCGGTGCTGATCACCGTCCAGGTCGCCTCCGGAGATCGGTTTCTCTTCGAGTTCGAGCCCTCCGGACTGGTGTTCGACCCGGAGCACCCGGCGGAGATCGAGGTGAATTACGAGGAGGCTGATCACGACCTGAACGGCGACGGCCTCCTGAATAGTGCCGATGACCTGTTGGAACTTCGGCTCAGGATCTGGAGGCAGGAACAGTCCGGAGACCCGTGGTTCCCGATCACCTCCTTGCGCATCCGGGAGGACGAAATCAGAGCGGACATCGCCAGCTTCACCGGATTCGCCTTGGCCAGCTGACCTGAGTTGCCTGTGGACGCCGACCCGGATCGCGCTCGCGAGCTTCTCGAACGTGCCCGTGCGCTGAGCTCTCGCAGGGAGTACCGTGAGCTCGCGGCGACGCTCGAGCCGCTCCCGCGCGATGAGCTGCTGGGCGAGCCGGAATTGGGCTTCCTGCTGGCTGACGTCCTCCGTCGCTTGGGTAAGGCGGAGACAGCCCTGGACCTCTCCAGGGCCGTCAGGCCGGAGGCCGCCCGCCGCGGCAACTACAGGTTGGGACGCCTCTGTCTCAACCTCGAGGGCATGGCGCTCTTCGATCTCGGACGGGTAGAGCTCGCGGAGAGCGCGTGGGGAGAGCTCCTTCACCTTTCCAGTGAATCCCGGGACGACGAGATGGTTGCCCGGGTGAACAACAACCTGGGCGTGATTCACACCCTGCAGAACCGCCCCGCCCCCGCTCTGGCGGCGTACGGGCGAGCGGTGACGGCGTACCAGCGTCTCGGGTACAGGCGGGGCCTGGCACAGTCTCATCACAACCTGGCCATCAATTACCGGGAGCTGGGGTTCCTGACGGAAGCCGACGAGCATTTCCTTCGTGCGGCGGAGTACGCGAGAGCCGACTCCAGCGAGGACGAGCTCGCGCGTGTGGAGCAGGAGCGGGCGCTTCTGCTCTTCTACGCCGGCGACCCCGAATTCGCGGAAGCATCGGCTCGGCGCGGTCTGGCGCGCTACGGGCGGCTGGGTGATCCTACGGGTCAGGCCGAATGTTATCGGATCCTGGGGATCATCGCCCTCGGGAGCGGGCGGAAGGCCGCGGCCGCGGGGTATTTCCAAGAGGCCCTGGAGCTGGCCGAAGGGGCCGGGGCCTCGCTGCTGGTGGCCGAGACGTTGGAGGCGCTGGCGACCGTCGACGATCTGGAAGAGCGCGCGTCCCAGGCGATCGTCCGGAGAGCCGAAGCCGTGCAGCGATTCCAGGCATTGAACGCGGTGTCCTGGGGCCAGAAATGTCGCGCCCAATTGCAGGCCATCGCGAGAGGCGAACATCCGCTCCCCGGGCCAGAGCGGGACCAGGTGCAGCGGCCGCCCGCGTGAAGGGGCACGTCCCCCCCGGGAGATGGAGTCACCGCCTCCGCCGCCAGGGAGAGGAGTGGCTGAAGCCCCTGTGGTGACAGGGTACCGAACATGATCCACGAGACCTCCGAGCAGGTTCGCCTCGCCGTCGCCAGAGGTGCCCGGGTCACCGTGATCGGCGTCCTCTCGAGCTCCCTGCTCGCCCTGGCGAAGATCATTGCCGGCATTGCGGGACACTCGTACGCGCTGATCGCAGATGGGATTGAGTCGATCCTGGATGTGTTCAGCTCCCTGGTGGTGCTCGGCAGTCTGCGGCTCAGCGCCACGCCCCAGACCCAGCGCTTCCCGTATGGACTGGGCAAGGCGGAGCCCCTGGCGGCCCTGGTCGTCGCCACCGTTCTACTTGTTGCCGCAGTGGGGATCGCATCCCAGGCGGTTCACGAGATCGTGACGCCCCACAGGGCGCCCGCCCCCTTCACGCTCCTCGTTCTCGTGGGCGTGGTGATTGCCAAGGAGGTAATCTTCCGGCTGCTCTTCACCACCGGACGCGAGATCGGGAGCGGTGCGCTCCGAGCCGACGCATGGCACCACCGATCCGATGCCCTGACCTCACTGGCGGCGTTCGTAGGGATATCCGTGGCGCTGGTTGCGGGCGAAGGCTACGAGGCGGCGGACGACTGGGCCGCCCTGCTGGCCTGCGGAATCATCGCCTTCAACGGCGTCCGCCTGCTTCGCTCCGCCCTTCAGGAAGTTCTGGACGTGGCGCCTTCCGAGGCGGTGTACGGGAGCATCCGCTACACGGCGGGCGCCGTGCGGGGTGTGGAGGGAATCGACCTGATCCGCGTTCGCAGGAGCGGCCTCGTGCTCATCGTGGACATTCATGTGGAGGTCGATGGATCCATGAGCGTCCAGGAAGGTCACGAGATCGCTCATCAGGTGAAGGACGCGTTGATCGGCTCGGAGCTGCCCATCATCGACGCGCTGGTCCACATCGAGCCCAGCTGAGTCGCGGAGGATCCCCGCCTACCTTGCCGGCAGGGCCCTCGCACACCCCTCCTCAGCTGGAGGCCGGAAGCGGGGCCCAGGCCCGGATGGTCAGAAGTGGAATCCGTAGCCGAAGAGGACGGGCTGAAGTCCCATCAGGCTCGCCCCTCCGAGGAGGATCCCGGTGACGATCAGGGAGAAGGGGACCCATACCAGGACTCGTGTGGTCCCTCGGATCCAGCCGGAGAAGTGAAGGGCGGGCAGGAGTAGGAAGGCCACCGCCAGGCCGAACAGTGCCACCTGAAACGTGAGCAGGCTCACTGCCAGGAACACGACTCCGACGGCTACCTCCGCAAGCCAGATTCCCGCCTGGTCGGGATGCGGATCCGCGAGGAGCTCCCAGATGCGCCGACCCAGAGGCTCTCCCGTGGGGGAGCGGCTCGCCGCTTGCCGGTCCGCGGAATCGCCGGTGACGAGGAAGCGGGCCTGTCGGGTCAGGGCGAATGAGAGCACGCTGAGTGTAGAGATCGTGCTCAGAGCCGCATAGAGCACGGTGCTGTGAGCCAGGAAGCGCAAGAGACGGACGGGCTTCCTCCACAGATCGAGGATGAAGCAGAGGACTGGAGCCAGGATGGTGAGCACGGTGATCATGTAGAAGCCCGGTGTGAAGATTCGGGCAAACTCGGCGGGAAGGCTCACGAGGGGAAGGGTGAGCTCGTGCTGGGCCACGACGAGGGTGAGGGGGTGCGGCTCGCCCCAGATGAGGGGCAGGACGATGCCCGCATTGACCATGAACAGGAAGTATCCCATCGAGAGGGGCAGATTCAGAGTGGGAAAAAGCACGTCGAGCTTCTCCGTCCGCGAGACCCTCCGGGAGCGGAGCAGCGTTCCCAGCCTTCGATAGAGAAACTCGCAGGTTCCTCGAGTCCACTTGACGTGTCGAACCCGGAACGCCCGCACCGTGTGTGGGAAGTCCTCATAGCAGACCACATCCTCCGCGAAGCGTCCGTAGTACCCCCACTCACGAATCGCGAGGGCGTAGGCCAGGTCTTCGCTGACGAGCTCCGGGAACCCACCGGCCCGCTCCCAGCACTCTCGCCGTAGCAGGGCGCCGTGGCCCAGGAACATCACGAAGCCATAACGGTTCCTGAGGGGCTGGTACCACCGCCAGTGGATGTCGATTCCCCTGCCCATGGCCCGGGCCAGGGAGCCCCGGTTCGAAGGGTTGGCCCGGTGATTGGCCTGGATGAAGCCGCACCGCTCGTCCGCAAGCATGCGGGGAACGAGGCGCCGCAGGAAGTCTGCCGGTAGAATCTCGTCCGCGTCGGCGATCACGAAGAAGGGCTCGCGCACGGCAGTGGAGAGCGCATGGTTCAGATTGCCCGCCTTGTAGCCCGTGCGGTCCGGTCGACGCACGACCGTGACTCGTCCGGGATAGCGCGAAGCGAACTCATCGACCCGCTGCCGGCTGTCCGGGAGGGTGCTGTCGTCCAGAAGGTACACGTGATGCCGTGGGTATCGGAGTTCGACGCAGGAACGGGCGCTGTCCTCCACGAAGTCGTTGTAGGTGGTGTAGAGGACGGCGACGGGCGGAAGGCTCTCGTCCAGGACCGGCGCCTCGGGCTCGGGGAGGGTGAGGGGCCGGCGCCGGTAGAAGGCGGCAAAGGTCACCACCCCGATGTTGTACAGGCCGTAGAGCCAGGCGAGCTCGGAAAACGCGATGAAATACGCGACCGAGATCCATGCCCAGGTACTTTCGGCCATATCCAAAAGGCCAGTCAATCGGGGATGGAACCAGAGCAGGGTCAGCGCCCAGGCGATCAGGATGGCCAGGTAGAGATGCGGACGCGGAGGCCCCACAACCCCGACGTCGAGCGAGGCCGGGGCGACCCGGGGGCTCGCTGCGGGGATCCTGGCGTCGAGGACGGTGGTGTTCGTCGTCGCGCTCACGGTCAGCTCCTCGGCATCCGGAGTGAGAGCCCCAGGCTCACCAGGGTGAGATCGCTACCGGGCGTGTCCTCCCGGCGTACGAGCAGATGAACCCTCTGGTAGGTGGCCACGGGCACGGACAGGAGGGCGTGTCCCGTGGTGATCCCGGTGTCCGGCGCTCCATCCACCCCCTCCGCTCTTCCAGCACCCAGCCCCAGTGAGAGGGTGATGGCGCGAGATGTCCGGAACTCGGAGTTCAGGACCAGCCGCCACTCCGAGGACTCCGCTGGTCCCACACTCGAGAGGTAGGCCAGCGGCTCCAGCCGCACCCAAGGACGTAGCGGGATTCCGAGGCCGCCGTAGAGGCTCCAGTCGCGGTGATCGTCGGAGCGAGGCCCGAAGAGGCCGCCGGCCTTCACCGTGACCGTCTTCCCGAGCCACACGGCCTCGGATTGAACCAGATCCTGTTCGATTCCGTTTTCCAGTGAGCGACGACCCAGTTCCAGGCGGGTGATCCATCGGCCGCTCCAGACGCCGAGGATGCCTCCGAAGAAAGCGTCTCCGTCCTGGGTGGACCGGGAGAGAACCGGATTGTCCAGGGCGAGACTGCGGTCGTAGCGCCCCCAGACACGAACACCCGGGCGGATCCAGCTGGCGAGCTCGAGATGCCTGAGACCGGTCTCGTCGGGGCCCTCCGAGTGACCCAGCCAGACGTTCGCTTCGAAGGGCGAGGGGACGTCCGCGAGTGAGGCCAGACCCTGACGGGCGTCGGACCGGTTCGGGCTGAGCTGGAGGGCGTCACGGAAGGCTGCGGCGGCACGGCGATGATGGCCGAGCGCCAGACGGGCGTGCCCCGCACCCACCGCGAGATCCGGTTCGCCGGGCTGCTCCCGGCGGAGAGCCTCGAATCCCTCCAGGGCCCTGGCGGGGCGGCCTCTCCAGAGCTCTACCCAGGCCAGACCCTTGAGCGCGTCGGGATTCTCGGGATCGAGCTCCAGGGCCTGTCGAAAGGTTCGCTCGGATTGATCGAAGAGGCCGCCCCAGGCGAAGTCCCAGGCCAGCCCCAGGATCGCCTGGAGATGCTCCGGATCCGCGTTCAGCACGGAGCGGTAGTCGGCCCGGGCTCCGGACCGGTCCCCCCGCCATGACCGCGCCGTGGCCCGACCCAGGCGGGCTCGCAGGTCGTCGGGGTCGCTCTGCAGGAGTCGGTCGAACATCCGCTCCGCCTCCTCCGGGTTGCCTCTGCGCAGGGTGTCTTCCGCTCTCTGGTGCTGCGCCGCTTCCTGAGCGGCGGCGGGTGAGGCGAGGGCGAGGACCAGCAGCGTGATCAGCGAAAGAAGTGCTTGTCTCGTGGCCATCGGACGATCCGTTTTGGGAGGTCGAGGTGCCTTTCGAATGGAGCGCGTGAATGGGCAGGATGCGTTCCGAGTGACGGGGAGGGTTCTATCTGATTTTTCAGGAATGACTTAGGGTGTCAGAGCGGTGGCGAGGCCCCACCGCTCGGTGTCTCGTATCGGTACAGACTGTCGGTGGGCGAAACAGGCGGGGTGGGGCTGGACAAGAACCGGCTCCGGAGCCTCTCAGGCTCGCGGAGGCGCCGGTGGTGGAGTGGAGAATCCCACGAGACTCTCGTGTGGTGGAGAGCTTCGTAGTGGCCGACTCGCTGGAGAACCGGCTTCAGAGGGGTGGGGTCAGTTGCTGTTCGCGGAGTTCCAAGCCGTCACGAACTGCTCGACTGCCATTCCCAGAGCCTGCCGGATGTTCTGCACGGCCTCGGACCGTCTCCACAGCGGAGCGGCACTCCGGGTCGACCAGGTCGTCGTGGGAATCATCACCGGATGGTCGTCCAACGTCTCCTCGGGGACAATCCACTGGCGGAACGCCACTTCCATGTTGTACGAGTAGGCCCCGGTCAGCACGCCTACCGTATCGGGGCGCGGTGGCAGGGTGCGCACGGCCATGACATTCACGTTGACGAACAGAGTGGGCCACCCGGGCGTCTCTCGTGACTCTTCCTCCGTGAGGACCCGGATTCCCGCCTGCTGAAGCTTGGAGACGACGTCCCTCTCCATGGCTCCTGCCAGGGTATTGCCCGGGAATCCCTCCTGCTCAGCGTCCTCGTCGTTCTGCAGGACCACCTGGACGTGGACTCCAGGCACACCGCGCATGCCGCTCGACGGATCGCAGGCCGCCGCGAGCCACAGCGTGCTCAGTAGCACGCCGGCGAGGATCGGGTCGGTTCTCATGTTCGTCCCTTCTCGTGTGCGTGAGGACAGTGTCTCTGCGCCAAGGTGATCTCGGCAGGAAACAGCCACTTTCGAGTCCCTCTTGCGAATCTTCCTGTTGCGTCGGCCCAACATCTCGTTGGCCCGGAGCTGTAGCGAATGCCTGGCCAGAACCCTGGAATGCACGATAGCACCGTAACCTGCGCGGGGGCACAGGTAAAGATTCCAATCACGAAGATGCAGGATCTCGGCCAAGGCTGCGGGACCTCGTCCGGGTCGGCGCGGAGCGCCAGGGGAGTCGGTTCCGCGGCATGTGTCAGCTGGCGGATGTGTGATGTGGGTCACAGACTGAGGAGTGGGGTCCCGGCGATTGTTCGGTTCAAGGAGCGTCCAATGGGAGACGTGGCGGAGGGATCATGGACCTGAGCATCCAGAAGATCCTCAGGCGGCTGGGGCTATTCCAAGGGCTGGACGAGCCGGCTCTTCGCGCGGTGGCCGCCCGCCTCATCCCGCGCCACATGTCCGCAGGGACGATCCTGTTCCAGCGCGGGCAACTCTGCAGAGGCGTCTACATCCTCGTGTCCGGAGAAGTGGAGATCTACCGTACCACTTCCGATGGCCGGGAGCAGGTCATCCTGACGGAGGTGCCCGTGAAGACGATCGCCGAGTTGCCCCTGTTCGACGGTGCCGCCTACCCCGCATCCGCCCGCACGTCGCAACCGAGTAACCTCCTGTTCCTATCCCTGGATGACTTTCAGCGCCTGTACCGCGAACACCCCGAGATCGCCGATGCGGTGATCCAGAATCTGGGACGGCGGCTCCGCCATCTGGTCAGGGTCGTCGAGAGGATCTCCCTGAGAGAGGTCTCCGGCCGGGTGGCGCTGGCGCTCCTGGACTTCGCCGAACAGGCCGGTGAGCTCCGCGACGGAGGCAGCTTTCAGATCCCTCGCACCCAAACGCAGTTGGGGGCAGAGCTAGCGACGACTCGAGAGAGCGTCGCTCGCGCTCTCGCCAGCTTCCGTGAGCACCATGTCATCGACCAGGCCGGTCGCCGCGTCACGATCCTCGACCTCTCAGCGCTGGAAGACGCGACGAGCAATGGGGGCAATCTGAATCCATTCCACCGTTGATCTGCGGGCCCCTTGCCACTGTAGCAACCAGCACCCTCTCGCCCCACGTGTGACATTCGTCACAGACACGAGGTGGGCTCGATCCCATCGTTCGATGGTCGTATTATGCGGAGAGGCTTCGGTATCATACGGATGACTTCAATGCGGAAGGAACCGATGTTGTATCGACGAAATCGTCGCACCTGCGGCGGTCTGGTGACCTGGGTCACGATTGTGAGCCTCGGGGCGCTGGGATGCTCAGGAGGAGACGAAGGAGCGAGCCAGGGACAGCCGGGTGGGGGGGAGTCTACCCCTCAGGCGTCTGATCTTACTGCCGAGGAGATCGAGAACGGGATCGGACCGATCCGGTCGGTGGAGCTGAACCCGGTGGATGAAGCCAAGGCCGACCAGGGGGAGGAGATCTTCCAGCTCAAGTGCTCGGCCTGCCACAAGCTCGACGAGAGATATGTGGGGCCACCGCTACGGGAAGTGCTGGACCGACGCAGTCCGGAGTTCGTCATGAACATGATCCTCAACTCCTGGGAGATGACCCAGAAGCACCCCGCTGTGCGGGAGCTCCTGGCCGAATACTACACGCCCATGCCGGACCAAAACCTGACGGAGGAGGAGGCCTACGCGGTCCTCGAATACCTCCGCCACGAGCATGCGGAAGAAGCCGAAGATCCGTCCTGATTCCAGCCGTCTTTCCACTTCCAGATTTCGAGGAAGGCCGAAATGAACCAGAGACTCAAGACGCTCCAGCGCATCGGGCTCGTCACGGTCGCCATCGGTGCCGTGATCGTCCTCTCATGCCAGACCCAGGGTGGAGGACCACCCGGAGCACAAGACGTCGCTTCGGAAGTGTACGTGCCCCCTGGAAGCTACGACGACTTCTACGCCTTCATGTCCGGGGGCTTCAGCGGACAGGTCACCGTACATGGCCTGCCGTCGGGTCGTCTTCTCAAGATCATCCCCGTTTTCTCACAGTTTCCGGAGAACGGGTGGGGGTATTCGGAAGAGACCCTGCCCATGTTCATGACGTCCTACGGCTTCGTGCCGTGGGACGACTCGCATCACCCGGAGCTCTCGCAGACCGGTGGGGCGCACGACGGTCGGTGGCTGTTCATCAACGCCAACAACACGCCGCGTGTTGCCCGCGTGTTTTTTAAGGATACGGCGACCACCGAGATCCTGGAGATTCCCAACTCGGCGGGGAATCACGCCTCACCGTTCATCACCGAGAACTCCGAGTACGTGGTGGCGTCCACCCGCTTCAGCGTGCCTATCCCTCAGCGGGACATGCCCATCTCCGAGTATCGCGGGAACTTCCAGGGGACGATCTCGTTCATCCGAGCCGACCAGCCCGGTGAGATGGACGTGGCCTTCCAGGTGCTCGTTCCGGGCTACGATTACGATCTGTCCAACGCCGGACGAGGTCCGTCACACGGTTGGGCCTTCCTGACTTCCTACAATTCCGAAGAAGCCCATAGCCTCCTTGAGGTAACCGCGTCCCAGAACGACAAGGACTTCATCGCCGCCGTGAACTGGCAGCGTGCGGAGGGATGCGTCGCGGAGGGAGCGGGGGAGGAGATGCCCACCGAGTACTACCATAACTTCCGGGGCGAGGACCGCATCGCCCGATCGGAGGTCCGGAATAGAGTGCGCGTTCTGCGGGCCGAAGACTGCGACGGGCTGGTCTATTTCCTCCCCACGCCCAAGTCGCCGCACGGGGTCGACGTGGATCCCAGCGGCGAGTTCATCGCTGCTGGAGGAAAGCTCGCCACGGTCATTCCGGTGCACTCCTTCAGCAGGATGCTCGAGGCCATCGAGAACGAGGACTACGAGACCGTCATCGACGGGATCCCGGTGCTGCGCTACGAGGCCGTCCTGGCGGGTGAGGTCATGGAGCCGGGGCTGGGACCCCTTCACACCGAGTTCGACGGAAACGGCTTCGCCTATACCTCCATGTTCATCTCGTCGGAGATCGTGAAGTGGGAGCTGGGGACCTGGCAGGTGGTGGACCGGATCCCAGCCTACTATTCCACGGGACACCTGATGATTCCGGGGGGCGACACGGGCCAACCATGGGGCCGGTACGTGATTGCGCTGAACAAGATCACCAAGGACCGCTACCTGCCCACGGGACCGGAGCTGGCGCACGCGGCCCAGCTCATCGACATCTCGGGCGACAAGATGCGTCTGCTGCTGGACTTCCCGACCATGGGCGAGCCCCACTATGCCCAGGCGATCCCGGCCGACCTCGTCAGGGACGGACAGGTGCAGTTCTTCTCCCTCGAAGAGAACACCAACCCGGCGGCCACGAAGACCGAGGCCGAGGCTCGCGTGGTGCGGCAGGGCCGACAGGTGCGCGTGTACATGACCACGATCCGCACGCACTTCACCCCGGACAACATCGAGGGGATCCAGCTGGGGGACACGGTCTACTTCCACGTCACCAATCTCGAGCAGGACTGGGACGTGCCGCACGGCTTCGCGGTCATCGGCGCTCACAATGCCGAGCTGCTGATCATGCCGGGCGAGACCCGAACGCTCAAGTGGGTGCCCACCAAGGTGGGGGTGTTCCCGTTCTACTGTACGGACTTCTGCAGCGCGCTTCACCAGGAGATGCAGGGATACGTCAGGGTTTCTCCCCGAGGATCGAACGTGCCGCTGAGCTGGGGCACGGGCCAGTAGCCCTTCGGTCCACATGAGAGACGAATCAGAGCCGTGAACAAGCGGAACCGAACCGTCATCGCCGTCGCCGCGATCGCTCTGACGCTCCTTTACTTCCTTCCGCTGTGGAGCATCCGGCTGGAGGCTCCACAGTATCCCGAAGGGCTGGGGATGAGGATCTGGGTGAACACCATCACGGGCGTGGGACCCAACGATCTTCAGAACATCAACGGGCTCAACCATTACATCGGCATGAAGACAATCGAGCCCGAATCTATCCCTGAGCTCGCCATCATGCCCTGGGCGCTGGGTTTCCTGATGATCCTCGGCCTGGCGACGGCCATGGCGGGTCGCCGTTGGATGCTGTACGGGTGGCTCGGACTGTTGATCGCAGCGGCCATCGTGGGGTTGGCGGACTTCTACCTGTGGGAATACGACTACGGTCACAACCTCGACCCGACGGCGGCCATCAAGATCCCGGGCATGGCGTATCAGCCGCCTCTCGTGGGTTCGAAGATGCTCCTCAACTTCAAGGCGACGTCACTGCCTGCCCTGGGGGGATGGATCGCTCTTGCCGCCGGTGCCGTCATCGCAGGTGTTGCGTTTCTGGAGCTGCGAGCCTCACGCCGGAACGTGGGCAGGGACGCGGGAGCCGTGCTGCGAGAGGCATCGGGAGGAGATCCGACGTGAGCCGCAGAATCCGCTTCCTCCTGGCACCGATGCTGTTCGGGTCCGCACTCGCGTTGTGGGCTCTGCCGGGATGCACGCCCGAGCCCGTTCCTATCGCGGTGGGCGAAGCGCCTTGCGAGCGCTGCCACATGACGATCATGGACGAGCGCTACGCCACGGAGCTCGTGACCACGACCGGGAAGGTGTACTTCTTCGATTCGGTGGAGTGCCTCGCCGCGTTCGTGCTGGAGGGTATCGAAGGGAGAGAGATCCACTCCCTGTGGGTCTCGAACTTCGGTGCGCCCTCGAACCTGATTTCGGCGCAGGAGGCCTTCTTCCTGCGCAGTCCGAACCTGCGGAGCCCGATGGGACTCGACCTGACGGCTTTCGGAGCCCCCATGCTCGAGCGGGACGTCCTGAACTCCTTCGGTGGGGACATCCTGGATTGGGAGGGCGTACTCGAATTCGTCCGCGAGAAGGGCCCCTCTCATACGGGACAGATGGGCGCTGGAGCGCATTCACCACCGCCAGGTGCCGGGGCAGCCGGGGGGTAGGGCGGTGAGCGGGCCTTTACCGGTGCGCAGGCGCGCGTGTCGCTGCCCGCCCGGCGTGTTGCCGTGGCGAGGATCGGCCACCCTCGCCGCCCTCATCTGCCTCATCGCCTTCGCTGGTGAAGCTCAACCAGTGACGCCGCAATTGGTGGACTCTCTCCCGGGCGGCCCTACAACCCTGGTCGTCTCGCCCTCGGGTCCCTTTAACTCGGTGGGAGATGCGGTGCAGGCTGCGGCGCCCGGCAGCCGGATCGTGGTTCGGGCGGGTACCTACAACGAGCCGATGGTGGTGGTAGACCGTCCGCTGGAGATCGTGGGTGAGGGTTGGCCCGTTCTGGATGCCGAAGGCGAGCATCAGATCCTCCTCGTCACTGCCGACAGCGTCCGGGTCCACGGACTGGTCTTGCGCAACGTGGGCGTTTCGTACGTGGAGGACCGAGCCGCCATCAAGGTGAAGGAGGCGTCGGACTGCACGATCGAGGGAAACCGGATCGAGAACGCGTTCTTTGGCATCTACCTGGCCCAGGCATCCGGCTGCCGCGTCGTGAATAACGAGATCGTCGGAATCGGCTCTCGGGAGACGGCCTCCGGCAACGGGATTCATCTCTGGTACTCCAAGGACATCCAGATCCGCGGAAATCGCATCGAGGGGCACCGGGACGGGATCTACTTCGAGTTCGTGGAGGACAGCGAGGTCTCCGGCAATCTCAGTCGACACAATGTCCGCTACGGCCTTCACTTCATGTTCTCTCACCGCTGTGTGTACCGGGACAACACGTTCGAGGAGAACAACGCCGGCGTGGCCGTCATGTACACGAAGCAGGTGACCATGGAGGGGAACCACTTCATCGACAACTGGGGAGGAGCTGCCTTCGGCCTCCTGCTCAAGGATATTACGGATTCCCGGATCGTCGGGAACACGTTTCGCCGCAACAGCGTGGGGATCTTCGCGGAGGGAATGAACCGGGTCGACGTTCGACGGAACGCCTTCAGCGGCAATGGCTGGGCTGTGAAGATCATGGCCAATTCCCTGGACAATCTCTTCTCCCTCAACGAATTCACCGGCAACGCCTTCGACGTGACCACCAACTCCCGCCAGCATTTCTCGACCTTCGCCGAGAACTACTGGGATGCCTACAAGGGCTACGATCTGGACCGGGACGGGTTCGGTGACGTGCCCCATCGGCCGGTGCGCCTGTTCTCCCTGATTGTGGAGCGCACGGAGCCGGGACTGGTGCTGCTCCGAAGCCCCTTCGTGGAGTTGCTGGATCTTGCGGAACGGGCCTTTCCCGTGCTGACCCCTGAGACGCTGGTGGATGAGCGCCCTCTCATGAGGCCCGCGGGAGCGGGAGCTACGACGGTCCAGTCGATGGCAGGGGGACCGGGAGCTGTCAGGAGCAACGGATGGAACCGCGAGTGATCCCGCTTCGGCTGGCTGAGCGCGATCCAGCCATTCGGATCTCCGGCCTGAGCAAACGGTATGGACGCCTCGCGGTCCTGGACCGCGTGAATCTGGAGGTCGAGCCGGGCCGCGTCACCGCCGTGGTGGGACCGAACAGCGCGGGCAAGACCACGCTCATCAAAGCCGTTCTGGGCCTGGTGCGACCTGACGCTGGACGGATGTACGTGTTCGGGGAGGCCGTGGGTCGTCATCCGGAATACCGTCGCAGGATCGGTTACATGCCCCAGAACGCCACCTTTCCGGACAACCTGACGGCCCGGGAGTTGCTGGATTTCCTCCGGGATCTCCGACAGGAGGAGGCCGATCCGGACCTCGCTCTGGTGAAGGAACTGGCGGTGGAGTCGGAGCTGGACAAGCCGCTGCGGACGCTTTCAGGCGGCTCGCGACAGAAGGTGAGCGCCCTTCTCGCCTTCCTCTTCCGACCAGATCTCCTGATCCTCGCCGAGCCCACCGCGGGTCTCGATCCCGTTGCGGGCGCGGCGCTCAAGGATCGCATCCGCTCGGAGCGAACTGCGGGCAGGACGTTCGTGGTGACGTCCCACGTCATGAGTGAGCTCGAGGAGCTCGCGGACGACGTGGCTTTCCTTCTCGAAGGAACGGTGCGGTTCCAGGGTCCCATCGAGGAGCTGAGGTCCAGCACCGGCGAAGAACGGCTGGAACGGGCGGTAGGCCGTCTGATGAAAGAAGGGGAGAGTGGACGGCGGGGGGTGATATGAGAATGCTGAGAATCCTCAAGTACGAGCTTCGCAACGTGGCGCGCGCGCGCTGGCTGCTCGCCTACGGGCTCTTCTTTCTCGGTGTGACAGAAGCACTCCTCCGGTTTGGCGGCGGCGGTGAGCGGGCCCTGCTCAGTCTGCTGAATGTGGTGCTTCTGGTGGTTCCTCTGGCGAGCGTTCTTCTGGGGATCACCTATCTGTATAACGCCACCGAATTCACCAAGCTGCTCCTTGCCCAGCCGGTCAGGCGCGGCGAGCTCTTCGCCGGCCTTTTCATCGGTCTGTCCCTGCCCATGGCGATCGTGGTCGTACTCGGGATGGTCATTCCGTTCGCTCTCCGAGGCTTCGCCGGCGACGCGGTGGGCTCCCGGCTGATCACGCTCTGCACCGCGGTGGTGTTCCTGACGCTGATTTTCGTCGCCTTGGCCTATCTGGTGGCCGTCGTGATCCGTGACCGGGTGAAGGGGTTGGCCGTGGCGCTCCTGGCCTGGCTTGTCCTCGCCGTGGCGTACGATGGGGGAGTCCTGCTCCTGGCCAACGCCTTCGCGGCCTATCCGCTGGAGAAGCCGATCCTCGTTCTCATGCTCCTGAATCCCGTGGATCTGGCCCGGGTCGTCCTGCTGATGAGATTCGACGTGGCCGCTCTCATGGGTTACACGGGGGCCGTGTTCGAGAGCTTCTTCGGTGGTTCGGGGGGGGCCGTCGTGGCCCTCGCTTCTCTGTGTGTCTGGTTCGTGGTTCCTTTTCTCGCGGGGATGCACTGGTTCGCCAGGAGGGATTTCTGATGGCGGTCTACGTCCGCAGATTCCTCAGGTGGAGCCTGATCTGGCTCGCCGTGGGGGTCGCCCTGGGCCTGGGGATGGTGGTGGCTCCGGTCTGGTCGGGAGCCCTGAGGACGGCGCACCTCCATGCCAATCTCCTGGGCTTCGTCTCATTCATGATCTTCGGGGTGGCCTATCACGTGCTTCCCCGGTTCACCGGCCAGGCTCTCCGGTACCCCCGGCTGCCATCCTCCCATTTCTTCCTGTCGAATGTGGGTCTGATGCTGCTGGTGGGCTCATGGGTGCTTCGTCCCCTGCGCTTCGAGTTCCTGGAGGTGGTCATTGGCGTGGGTGGAGCCCTGGCCGCGGGAGGGGCCGCCCTCTTCATCGTCAACCTTTGGGGGCTGTTCTCGGCAAAGGCCCCCGCTACGGGCTGCGGGGGCATGCAGCCGGCTTCCGGGCCGCCGCCCCTGCTCCAGCTCAAGGTCTCCCCCAAGGGCGAGGGTTGAGCCCGGTCGGCCTCCGGATCAGCGACTGCGCGTCTCCTGATCCGGTGCCTCGGGACCGACGCCCGGCGGAAGCTGTGGTTCTCTGACGAGTCCGCGATCGTTGTGGCTGACGCGGCGGGCGTCAATGCCCGCGCATCTCCTGGGCCAGGTGCTTGATCTCCGACAACGCCTGCTGCATCTCGCTCCACCCGTACCACAGAGAGTAGTCCGGATTGGCGTGGAACGCCCCCTGGAAGAGGCGCATGCGGTACTCCAGGTGCATGCGGAAGAGCGTCTGCTCGATGGGTGTCGGAGCGTCGTGGAACGTCAGCAGATCCGGGAACGGATACGCGTAGCTCTCGGGCTTCTCCAGGATGCCGTCCTGGTAGAGGCCCGCGATGATTCGGATCGCCTCGGCCAGGAGCCGGTCTCCCTCCCGGATGGTCTCGTCTCCCTTGGCCAGCTCGGCTAGAGCGAAGTTCTCCGAGTGGCACTGAGAGCAGACCTGAATCATCTTCGCCCGCTCCTGGTCGAATTCTTCCGCGCTGAGGCGGGCCACCTGAGCCCCCTGGACCACGTCCAGACGACCCGTGGGATTGCCCTCGGGGTCCAGCACGCCCAGGGCCTGAAGGATGGTGACGCGGTCGGCCCACCACTCCTCGTCCTCCCCGGGGTAGGGAGCCAGCCCGTTCGTTCGCACAGCCAGGAAGCCCCAGGCCGTTCGAACCTCGTGGCTTCCCCCGGCCATGTGACACGTCTGGCAGGTGGGAGCCGCGGTCTCCTCCGGCAGGGTTCCGTTCTGCTTCAGGAGATACCGCACACCGTGCTTCGAGGACGAGTACATCTCCCACTGGGGATGATCCATCCCCATGTGGCAGGTTTGGCAGGCCTGGGGCTGTCGGGCCTCCTTCGCCGAGAACATGTGGCGGGTGTGGCAGGCGTCGCAGGAGGCCACGCCGAATCCGGAGCCCTCGGCCTTCAGGGCCTGGATCTCCTCATCGGACTTGAGCCCGAGCTTGTGGCATCCGCCGCAGCCCTTCATTCCTTCCATCAGTGCCATGGGTTGCCAGTGGGCGGTGGGCATGGCGTTCATGGCGGCCCAGGCGAAGGCATGCTTCCCTGCGGAGAACTGCTCGACCTGGGTGGCGTGACAGGTCCGGCAGGTCTCGGGAGTGGGGATTCGAGCCAACTGGGCGTTGTCCGCGGCGCCGTGCTCCGCGCCGTGGCACACCTGGCAACTCACGCCCATCCCGCTGTGGGCACTGAGGTTCCAGTCGGCGACGATCCCGGGGGTCACGGACTCGTGGCAGCCCACGCAGTCCTGGCCCTCTGCCGACGAAGGGAGCAGAGCGGCAACAGCGAAGACGAGGAAGCAAGCGAGAGTAGCTGGGGAGGCAGAGCGGGTCGAGATGGATCGCGCGGGTAAGGAAATCACGGCTCACCTCCTGAGGAACCAGTTTCATGCGTTCAGTGATCGCGAATCCTGACGACAACATGCGGCTCTCGTAAGCATAGTGCCATCCGACGAGAGGCGTGACCTGGATCACAGCCTCGCTTCCGCCCGCTCTTTCCCCTAGTCTTCGACCGGTGTTCGGTGGAATCCGCGCACCTCGAGAGAGAATTGAATCATGGCATCACAGAGCCAGCTGTCCGATCCGCTCGCCACGCCGGCGGACCTTGCGGACCTGATCGCGCATCAGCCCGGATCCATCGTCAGCAGAACACTGCTGAAGAGCCCGGCCGGGTCCCTGACGCTGTTCGCGTTCGACGCCGGTCAGGGGTTGAGCGAGCACACCACGCCCCACGAGGCGGTGGTGCTCATCCTTGATGGACGGGCGGAGGTTATCGTTGGTGAGAAAAGCGTGTCCGCTGGCCCTGGACAGGCCCTCAATCTCCCCGCGGGCGTGCCCCACGCTCTCCACGCGCCGGAGCGTTTCAAGATGCTACTGGTGATGTTTCGGCGGACCGTAGAGTAGAGCCGAATAGGAATGGCTACCGCTCCCCCGCTAGAGCTTGTCAGTCTCCTCGAAGCCAGCGATCCCCTCTCCGTCGAAAGAGCCTGGAAAGCATTCCTGCAGCGGTATGAGCGCGGCTCGGTGCTTCGCCTCCGACTACGATGGCTCGATGGACCGGTACGGTCACGTGCTGGAGGAGCTCAGGCGAGACGATTTCAGGCGTCTGCGCGGCTACGCGGCCGATCCGCGAAGCACGTTCCGGACCTGGCTGTTGGTGGTTTGCCGCCGGCTCTGCGTCGACTACTATCGCAGCCGCTATGGCCGCGACCGGGAGGGAGGTCCGGCTGTCCACGAGGAGCGGCAGAAGAGACGACGGCTGGCGGACTTCGTCGTCGAGGATCTCGATCCGGAGGGAGTCCGGAACGGGTCGAGGGAGGACCCGGAGCGGCAGCTTCGTGCTACCGAGCTCTCCCGAGCACTGGAGTCGGCGGTTTCTGAACTCACGCCCGAGGAGCGTCTCCTTCTCAAGCTGCGTTTCCAGGACGGACTGCCAGTCCGCGCGGTGGCTCGAGTCATGAAATACCCGACGGTCTTCCACGTCTATCGGCGGCTGAAGCCGGTGCTCAGCTCTCTCAGGACGAACCTCGAGGAGCGAGGGATCGAGAGTCCGGAGCCGTGAGGGCCGGCTCTCGGCCCGGAGCCGACGCCTGACCCCTCGCGGGCTTGGCGCCCTTCCGCAAACGTGGCGGCTCGTGTCCGTTCAGTGAGGTAGAGAGCCGAGAGACTGGCCGGGCCGCCCAGACCCAGCAACTTCCTGCTGCATTCCCGCCACCAGCCGCTGGACTGCTGGACCCGACGACCCGCCGGTACTTCACCTCTACCCACAGGGGCAGTGAAGTAAGGGGGGATCCTTATGAAGCACGCACTGACCTGGGCCAAGGCCCAAAGGACGCTCCGCCGCACAGCAGCAGCTCGGGCCACGCTCACCGTCCTACTCGCGGGTGCCTTGGCCTGCGGTGACGGTGGGGATGGAGCCTTTGGACCGCCTGAGCCGCCTCCAGGGCCCTCGACAGGCTCGATCCAGGTGGCTACCCAGACCGCCGGGGAGACACCCGGAGCGATCCTCGATCCTGACGGCTATAGCGTCGTCGTCGTCGGTCTCGCGCCCCGGGCCGTCGAACCGAACGGGACGGTTACGTTCAACGACCTGGCCGTCGGGGACCATCCTGTGACGCTGGACGGACTGCAGGTGAACTGCACGACTCCCGAGAACCCGGTGGATGTCACGGTGGTGGCGGGCGCCACGGCCCAGGTGTCCTTTCCGGTGACGTGCTGGGCGCCCACTAAGGGTCGCATCGCCTTCTTTTTT
>JBDHKE010000377.1:0-1267 GCA_039586555.1 Gemmatimonadota bacterium
CATCTTCCTGCCCGACCGGTACCTGGGGCACTGGGTGGCGTCGCAGACCGACGTGGATGTGGTCGTGTGGGAGGGCACCTGCGTGGTCCACGAGCGCTTCACCGCCGAGGAGCTCCGGTCCTACAGGAAGACCCATCCGGGTATCCAGATCATCGCCCATCCGGAGTGCCCCCCGGACGTCTTGGAGGAGGCCGACTTCGTCGGGTCCACCGCCGGCATGATCAAGTGGGTGCGCACCGAGCGGCCCGACCGCGTGGTCATGGTCACCGAGTGCTCCATGAGCTCCAACGTGGCCGCGGAAGCCCCGAACACGGACTTCGTGCGCCCCTGCAACCTTTGCCCCCACATGAAGCGGATCACGCTGGCCAACATACGGGACAGCCTCCGGGATCTGGCCCACGAGGTGCAGGTGGACCCCGACGTGGCCCGGCGGGCGCGGGCGGCGGTGGAGCGGATGCTCGCCGTAGAGCTGTGACGCAGGGACAGGACGAGGTCGATCGCTTCCTTCGGGCGGCCCTGGCTGAGGATCTCGGCGAGGAAGGCGACATCACCTCCCAAGCCACGGTTCCCGCCGACGCCACCGCCTCTGCCCGAGTTGTGGCCCGGGCCTCCGGGTGCGTCGCCGGTCTTGAGGTGGCCCTCCGGGCGTTCACGCTGACGGACCCGGCCGTGACGGTGCGGCCGCGGCTCACCGACGGCTCGACAGTCTCGTCCGGAGAGGTTCTGGCAGAGATCTCGGGCCCCGCCCGGGGAATCCTGGCGGCGGAGCGGGTGGTGCTCAACGTCCTCGGTCACCTCTCCGGCGTCGCCACCGCCACCCGGAACCTGGTGACGCGCATCGAGGGCACCCGGGCGACCCTCACCGACACCCGCAAGACGACGCCAGGGCTGCGGGCCCTGGAGAAGATGGCGGTCCGCGCGGGCGGCGGTGCGAACCACCGCATGGGGCTCTACGACGCCGTCCTCATCAAGGACAACCACATCGCCGCGGTGGGCTCCGTTGAGGAGGCGGTGCGGCGGGCCAGGACCCGGGTCGGTCCCGACGTACGCGTCGAGGTGGAGATCGACGACCTGGGAGAGCTGGAGGCAGCCATCCGGGGCGGAGCCGATGTGGTCATGCTGGACAACATGGATCCCGAGAAGCTGCGAGAGGCGGTGAGGATGGCCGAAGGACGCTGCCTGCTGGAGGCCTCGGGGGGCATCACCGCCGAGACCATCAGAGCCGTCGCCGAGACGGGCGTGGACATCATCTCGGTAGGGTGGATCA
>JBDHKE010000377.1:1300-2203 GCA_039586555.1 Gemmatimonadota bacterium
GGCCTCAGTCGTACGAGCCTCCACCCGTCAACCGCGAGGGAGGAGTTGGAGAGGCTGGAGGGATAGTCAGAAGGGGTGGATCGGCTCGACAACTTCCCACCTATCCAGATCGACAATCCCCAACGCCGGGAAGTAGGCGTATCGACTCACCGGAGCGGACGCGGCCGCGTATCCCAGGACGGCAGCGTCCGCCAGATCGGGTGACCTCGCGACCGGCCTTTCTTGGGCTACGAGCCTTCGAGCCTCATCTCCGGCATGTGCGGACCCCCGAGCGCCTCCGAAAGCCCTTAGAACGGAAACTCACGCCTCCTGCAAAGCTCTGCGCATCGCCTCCGCATGTCCCCCCACCGCGGTGAACAGCGAGAACACCTGAGCCCTCGCTCGATACCCCAGCCTCGTTGGCCCACCGCCCCGTCGCGGAGTATCTTGCAGAAGCAGTCACCCCCGCGTCCTCAGGCCAGGAACCTGATCCCGCCGCTTGCTCCCGGCCACACTGGGAGTCGCGCCCCCCTCGCATCGAGGGTTCATTGACCGACAGGAGACCAACAATGCGCACGACCGGAACAGTTAAATGGTTCAACGACCAAAAGGGATTCGGCTTCATCACCCGTGACGACGGTGAGAAGGATGTGTTTTGTCACCACAACGCCATCCAGGGATCCGGGTTCAAATCTCTGACCGAGGGCCAAAAGGTCGAATTCGACGTGGTGCAGGCCGAGAAGGGTCCGGCTGCCGAAAACGTGGTGAAACTCGACGACTGAGCCCACCTCGGTCTCCGATCGGTCCCAGCGGTTGAAGCCCGGCTTGACCGAGCGGGGCGACTTCACCCGAGAGACAGGGAGGATGCGTGGCGAGGAAACCTAATTACGGCCACCAGAAGCGACAAAGGGAAAGGTAGCGACA
>JBDHKE010000381.1:0-48880 GCA_039586555.1 Gemmatimonadota bacterium
TCGTGATCGACCTGAAGGATGCCAGTGGATTTGTCAGTCACCGAACTTCCGTACCCATGGCGAAGGAGGCGGGAGCCACCGGTGAGATCCGGATTCGTGACCTCACGGGGGTGCTCACGGAGCTCCGGTTCGCCGGGGTCTATCCCATCGCTCGCATCGTGGTGTTCAAGGATCCCCTTCTGGCTCGCGCCCGTAAGGACCTGGCGGTGCAGGACACCGCCGGTGGTGTGTGGGTGGACGGCAAGGGTCAGATCTGGCTGAATCCGGTCCAGAGAGCCATCTGGGATTACAACGTGGCCCTGGCACGGGAGGCGGCGGAATTTGGCTTTCCCGAGATCCAGTGGGACTACGTGCGATTCCCGGATGCGCCGGAGTCGGAGATGGCGCGAGCGGTCTTCCCGGGTTCCGAGGGGGCAACGAGGAGCGAAGCGATCCGCGAGTTCCTCGAATACGCTAAGGCCCGACTCGCTGATCTGGATGTCACGGTAACGGCTGACGTGTTCGGGATTTCCACTCTGGCCACCCGTGACGTGGGCATCGGTCAGCTCTGGGAGTGTTTCATCGACCTGGTGGACGTGGCCCTCCCCATGGTCTACCCGTCCCACTACTACCCCGGCAATTACGGTTTCACGCGTCCCAATGCCTATCCGTACGAGGTGGTCCTCGGCTCGCTCCGCGATGCCATCGCTCGCTCGGGCAACGTCGCCGGCGCGGGATCGGTGCGACCCTGGCTTCAGGACTTCACTCTGGGGCGGCCTCGTTATGGCCCGGCGGAGGTAAGAGCCCAGATTCAGGCGACGTATGACGCGGGCATTCAGGAGTGGATCCTCTGGAACTCCAGCTCCAGGTACACGGAGGAGGCACTGAAGCCCGTAGGGGGATTCCTGCCGTGGACCGATCCCTGGATCCGCGTAGGAGGTCAGGTCATCCCCGCGTGGAGACGCCCGCCTTTGGCTGAGTCGCTCGATTCGGCGGAGGCCACCGCGACCGGTGCCCAAGCCGAATCGCCCGGCTTTCACGGGAAGATCCTGTCCTGTCCGGCGGTCCATCAGGATGCTTCGGGCGAGGCGGGATCCCGGAATCGCGGAGGCTGACGGCGGGGTCCGCCGGTGATGGGACGCGTCAACGGGTGAAGGGCGCGAACTGAAGCTCGTGCAGCCGCGCGTACAACCCCTCACGCGCCAGGAGCTGCTCGTGCGTGCCCTCCTCCTTGAGTTCGCCGTGGTGGAGTACGAGGATCCGGCTGGCGCCCTGAACCGTGGACAGCCGGTGGGCGATGACCAGTGACGTTCTTCCCTCCATCAGTCGATCGGTGGCCTCTTCGATTCGAGCTTCGATCTCCGAATCCACTGAGCTCGTCGCTTCGTCCAGGACCAGGATCTCCGGATCGAAGGCCAGAGCGCGGGCGAAGCTCACCAGTTGTCGTTCGCCCACCGAGAGCGTCGATCCCCGCTCTCCCAGCTCCTGGTCGTATCCCTTGGGCAACCGGCGGATGAATGGCGCCGCGCCGACCTGGTCCGCTGCGTAGCGCACCTGGTTCTGATCGATCTCCGTGGAACCGAGGCGAATGTTGTAGCCGACGTCTCGAGAGAAAAGGAAGACATCCTGGAGCACCAGGCAGATCCGGGCGCGTAGGTCGGAGAGAGGGATTCGGGAGATGGGAACCCCGTCCAGGCGGATTCCTCCTCGTTGGGGCTCATAGAATCTCATGAGCAGGTTGATCAGGGTGGTTTTGCCCGCGCCCGTGTGCCCGACGATGGCCACCTTTTCGCCAGGTGCGGCACGAAAGCTCACTCCCTTCAAGACCCAGTCGGGCTCCCCATCTTCGTTGGTGCCGTACGCGAACCAGACATCCTGGAAGAGGATCTCCCCCAGGACTCGGGGAGGGAGGGTGAGCGGCGACTCCGGATCGCGGATCGTCGGCTTCTCGTCGAGCAGCTTGAAGATCCTCTCGGACGATGCCATGGCTCCTTGGAGCAGATTGTACTTCTCCGAAAGATCCTGAATGGGGCGGAAGAAGCGCGTGGCATACTGAAGGAAGGCGGCCACGACACCCACGGTGACGGCTCCCTGGATGATGGACCCGCCGCCGTACCAGATGATGAGGGCCAGAGCGAGAGCCGTCAGCACCTCGATGACCGGGAAGAAGAGGGCATAGTAGGTGATGGACCGCAGGTGGGCCTGGAGGTACCGTTCATTGATCTGCTTGAAGCGGCGGAAGTCGGGCTCTTCCTGGTTGAAGAGCTGGACTACGCGCACTCCGGTCAAGCGCTCGTGAAGGAAGGAGTTCATGCGTGCGAGCCGGATTCTGATATCTCGATAGACTGAGCGGACCCTGGCCCTGAACAGGAAAGCCGCCAGAGCCACCAGGGGAAGGACACTGAAGGAGACGAGAGCGAGCCGCCACTCCATGCTCAACATCGCAGCGATGATGAACGTGAGGGTGAAGACGTCACCGAACACCGTGACGATCCCCGAGCTGAACAGCTCATTGAGCGTCTCGACGTCGCTGGTGATCCTGGTCATCAATCGTCCCACCGGACTCCGATCGTAGAAGCGGAGATCCAGTTCCTGTAGGTGTCGGAAGACGGCGGACCGGAGGTCCACCATGACTCTCTGGCCGAGCCATGTCGTGAGGAGCGTCTGCGCGTACTGGAAAACGAAAACCAGGACCGCGACGGCCATGTATGTTGCCGCGAGGAGCGCGAGAAGGCGAGCGTCACCCGCAGGGATAGCGTCGTCCAGTGCGAGCTTGGTGAGCCAGGGTCCGACGACCTGGAGCGCGGAGGCCACCACGAGGAGGGAGATCGCTACAGAGACCTGCATCCAGTACGGCCCGAGGTACCGGAGGAGGCGTCGCATCAACCTCGCGTCATAGGCCTTTCCGAGAGCTTCCTCCTCATGGATGTCCGCGGGTACCGAGTTGGACATGGACTGGACTCCTATCTGCGGCGGTCCCTCCCCAAGTCATACGACCACACGTGGTGCCGGTACAAGGACCCTGGACGGCTCCGGGCCCCGTCGTTCCACCACGCACGGGCCCCGTTCGGGCTGCTTCCTCGGTACCTTCAGCCCCCTCCATGCACATAGGTCGAGCGGCTTCCGGTTCTTTGGGTAGCAGGGCAGGCGGTACCCTGGGGCTGGACCCCGGACTATCATCAATGTGCCATGGAAGACGCCTTGCGAATCCGGGGCGCGCGCCAGCATAACCTGAAGAACATCGACCTGGACCTGCCCAGGCGTGCGCTCACCGTGATCACCGGACCCTCCGGCTCGGGAAAGTCCTCTCTGGCCCTCGACACCCTGTTCGCCGAGGGCCAGCGTCGCTACGTGGAGTCGTTGTCCACCTACGCCAAACAATTCCTCGAACGGCTCGAAAAGCCGGACGTTGAACGTGTGGAGGGTATCTCTCCTGCGGTGGCGATCGAGCAGAAGAACCCCACCAAGACGAGCCGTTCCACGGTCGGAACCGCCACGGAGGTGTACGACTACCTTCGCCTGCTGTGGGCCCGGGTGGGCGATACCCATTGTCCCGAATGTGACAGGGTCGTTCGGCCGGACACCGTGTCGTCGGCCGTGGATCGGGTTCTCGATCTTCCGGTCGGTACCCGATTCGTGATCGGTTTCCCGCTGCGGCACGGGGCCCGGGTGAGCCATGCACGGATCGTCGAGAACCTCCGCGCCATGGGCTTCCTGCGGGTACGCGCATCGGGTCGACTCTTCGATCTCTCCGGACCTGGGGCGAACGAGCCCGAGACGGTGGGGGTGGACCTGGCGGGGTCGCAGGATGTCCTGGTGGTGGTAGATCGGCTCAAGGTGGCTCGCGAGATCCGGGAGCGTCTCGCGGATTCACTGGGCACCTGTTTCGCCGAGGGGGAAGGGGAGGCGGAGGTGGTGATGCTGAACACCGCTGGAAGGTCCGAGCATCTCCGATTCACGGAGCGATTCAGATGTCCGGATCACCCCGATCTGGAGTTCCTCGAGCCTACACCCCAGCTGTTTTCCTTCAATAACCCGTATGGTTCGTGTCCGACCTGCTCCGGTTTCGGCGCCACTCTGGAATACGACGAGGATCTCGTCGTCCCCAATCCCGGCCGCTCGCTGGAGGAAGGTGCGATCGATCCGTGGACCAAGCCTCGGTACCACCGGGAAAGGGGCGCGCTCCTGGGCTTCGCTCGCCGGATGGGGATATCCACGGCAGCTCCCTGGCGAGATCTGCCCGAGGGTTTCCGGCGGGCCGTCCTCTACGGAGGACTGGAGTTCGGCGGTGTGCTGGACTTCCTCCGCTCCCGGGAACGGAAGAGGTACAAGCGGTACATCAGGGTCTTTCTTCGCCAGTATCAGAGTCCGGTGACCTGTTCGACCTGCCAGGGCGCGCGGATCCGGCGAGAGGCTTTGAACGTTCGGGTCGGGGGGCTCACCATCGCCGAGCTCGGTGAGCTCCCGCTGGACCGGGCACGGGATTGGATTCTGGCCGTGGAGCTGGGGGCCTTCGAGGCCGCGCTGGCGTCGCAGATCCTCAAGGAGCTCCGGACCCGTCTCGGGTTCCTCGTCGACGTTGGCCTGGGGTACCTGTCCCTCAGCCGCCAGACTCGGACTCTGTCGGGTGGCGAGGCTCAGCGTGTCGCTCTGGCCAATTCCCTGGGGTCGAGCCTGGTGGACACCCTGTACGTTCTGGATGAGCCCACGGTGGGACTTCATGCACGGGACACCGGATCCTTGATGGAGCTCCTGGCCAGGTTGCGGGACGCGGGGAATACGGTGGTAGTGGTAGAGCACGACCCGCAGGCGATTCGCGCCGCCGATCACGTCGTGGAGCTCGGTCCCGGCTCCGGCGAGCGTGGAGGGGAGGTGGTCTTCCAGGGTACCCCTCGCTCCCTGGCTCGAGCCGATACGGTCACGGGTCGCTACCTGTCCGGCGAGACAGCGATACCGGTGCCGCGATCCCGACGCAGGGTGGATGGACCTCGCCTTGCCCTCCGTGGGGCTCGCCTCCACAACGTGAACGGGGTGGACGTGGAGATTCCGATCGGAGTCCTGACGGTTGTCACGGGCGTGTCGGGATCCGGAAAGTCCACCCTGGTGCACGACGTTCTCTACCGTGCCCTGGAGAGGGAGTTGGGCGGCGGTGAAACGAGCGCGAAAGCGCACCTCGGCGAGGCCATAGGAGGCTGCGACTCCCTGGAGGGAGTCCACTATTTCGAGGACGTGGTGCTCGTCGATCAGTCACCCATCGGCAGAACCCCCCGGTCGAATCCGGTGACCTACATCAGGGCCTGGAACGAGGTGCGACGGGCCTTCTCGAGACAGCCCCTCGCACGAAAAAGGGGGTACGACCCGCGGCACTTCTCGTTCAATGTCAGCGGCGGCCGATGCGAGGCCTGCAAGGGGGGAGGTCGGGTGGAGATCGAGATGATCTTCATGGCCGACGTCTACGTTGCCTGTGACGTCTGCGGGGGGACTCGATTCAAGCCCGAGACGCTGGAGGTGGTCTATCGCGGCATGAACGTCTCGCAGGTGCTAGACCTCACGGTGGATCAGGCCATTCGCTTCTTCATCCACGAGGATCGGTTGGGACAGGCCCTATGGCACCTGCAGCAGGTGGGACTGGGATATTTGCGTCTCGGACAGCCCGCTCCGTCCCTCTCGGGCGGCGAAGCCCAGCGTCTCAAGATCGCCAGGGAACTGGCCGCCACATCGGTCAGACGGGGCCGCAAGCTGTACATCATGGATGAGCCCACTACGGGCTTGTCCGGCGACGACATCCGGAAGCTGTTGAGAGTGATTGACCGCTTGCTGAGCGCCGGTCACACGGCTCTGGTGATCGAGCACAATCTGGACGTGATCAAGACGGCGGACTGGATCGTGGACATGGGGCCCGGGGCCGGCTCCCGCGGCGGCCTCGTGGTGGGCATGGGCAGGCCGGAGGATCTGGTGTCCGTGCCAGAGAGCGTCACGGGCCGATACCTGGCCGAATCGTTGCGAGCTTCGCCGAGTGCTGCCTCGGTGGCAGAAAGGACTCTGTGAGGGGGCTCGGATCACGCAACACCCTCCCGAATCCTGGGAATGGAGGCCGGGTCGGAGCCGTCCCGCTTGCCGGGAGCGGTATGCCGAGGGAGGAGCGAGGCGCCCTGGACCACACCTGGCTCGTTGGTCCTGGCTGATCCGATGTCTCTACCTCCGCCGATCTCCGTGTTGCTCCCGGTCCGAGACGCGGCGCCCTATCTGGGCGACGCGCTCGACTCCCTGGCAGCCCAATCCTTCCCTGATTTCGAGGTGATCGCCGTCGATGACGGATCCTCGGACGAAAGCCTGGAACTCCTGCGAGAGCGAGCACGAGAGGATGGCCGGATCCGGGTAGTCCGACAGGCACCCCTGGGCCTCGTGGCGGCACTCGAGCGAGGTCGCGAGCTGGCGGGGGGAAGCTACCTGGCACGCATGGATGGAGACGACATTACGCCACCCGAGCGGCTGGAGAGGCAACTGACGCTGCTAGCGGAGCGCGAGGATCTGGTCGCGTGCGCCTGCCCGGTCGAGTACTTCCCCCCGGATCGGGTCCGCCAAGGCTCCCTCCGGTATCAGTGCTGGCTCAACACCCTGACCACTCCCGAGGCCATCGAACGGGAGCTCTTCGTGGAATGCCCGGTGGCGCACCCGACACTGTTGATGCGGGCGAGCGCCGTGGATCGAGTCGGCGGCTATCGGGATCTCGGCTGGCCCGAGGACTACGACCTGGTTCTGCGGTTGTGGATCGCCGGGGGACGCCTCGGAATGGTGTCCGGAATCGTCCATCGGTGGCGGGATCGGCCGGATCGACTATCCCGGACTCACCCAGCCTACTCCCGGGACGCCTTTCGCCGCTGCAAGAGCCACTATCTGTCCCACACGCTCCTGGTGGGTAAGGCCGGCGTCGTGATCTGGGGTGGGGGGCCGACCGGAAAGGCCTTTGCGCGGGTCCTGAAGGCCCATGGAGTAGAGCTTAGAGCGTTCGTGGACCTGGATCCCCGGAAGGTCGGCCAGAACATCCATGGCGCTCCGGTGGTGCCTCCCGAGGAGGTGAGCCGCTTCCGGGACGCCCTCTGCCTGGCGGCCGTCTCCGGGGCCGAGGCCCGGGAGGAAATCCGGGCTCAGCTGAGGGCCTTGGGTTGGACAGAAATGGTGGACTTCGTGGCGGTGGCATGAGGGCGTTCGATTCGCCTCCGTCGGCTTGCTCCAGCGGGCCTTCCAGCGTTATTTTTCAACGACTTAGTGAATTTGGAAGTGCGTGCGAAGGCAGGACCTGATTTCCGGATTTCGTCCTGCCTTCTTCCTGGCGAAATCATTCCCTGACACGGCCCCACGAGGGCTTTCCGAGCAGAGAGAGATACAGCGGTTCGATGGCCAACGAATCGGGAGAGAGGATCCTCGAACGTCTACTCGAGGACGAGATGCGGGAGTCGTTCATCGATTACTCGATGAGCGTCATCGTACAGCGGGCCCTGCCGGACGTGCGGGACGGCCTGAAGCCGGTTCACCGGCGGATTCTCTACGCGATGCGGGAGCTGGGCCTGAGCCCGGGAAGGCCGCACAAGAAGAGTGCTACCGTGGTGGGGGAGGTACTCGGGAAGTACCACCCCCATGGAGACATGGCCGTCTACGACTCCCTGGTCCGCATGGTCCAGTCCTTCTCTCTCCGCTATCCGCTGGTAGACGGCCAGGGGAATTTCGGCTCCATCGACGGTGACTCGGCGGCGGCCTATCGCTACACCGAAGCTCGCCTGACGCAGCTGGCGATGGAGATGCTGGAGGACATCGACCAGCAGACCGTGGACTTCACGCCGAATTTCGACGGCCGTCTGGATGAGCCCACGGTCCTCCCGGCCAAGCTCCCGAACCTGCTGGTCAACGGCAGCGCGGGGATCGCGGTGGGCATGGCCACCAACATCCCCCCTCACAACCTGAGAGAGGTGGTGGCCGCACTCCGTGCTCTGGTCGATCACCCCGATCTGCCCCAGGAGGAGCTGGAGCAGTACATCGTCGGGCCCGACCTGCCTACCGGTGCCTACATCTGCGGTCGGGATGGAATCCAGGAGGCGTATCGGACGGGACGGGGCCGCATCGTCATGCGGGCAAAGGCCGAGATCGAGGAGATGGAAGCGGGTCGGGAGCGCATCGTCGTCACCGAAATCCCCTTCATGGTCAACAAGACCCGGCTTATTGAACAGATCGCGCAGCTCGTTCGCGACAAGAAGCTCACGGAGATCTCGGATCTCCGTGACGAGTCGGATCGGGACGGCATGAGGATGGTGGTGGAGCTGAAGAGAGACACCATCCCGGAGGTCGTCCTCAACCGCCTCTACAAGCATACTCAGATGCAGAGCACCTTCGGGGCCATCATGCTGGCCCTGGTAGATGGGGTTCCGAAGGTGATGCCCCTTCGGGAGATGCTCCTCCACTTCATTGGCCACCGGCACGAAGTGGTGGTACTGCGGAGCGAATTCCGGCTGGAGAAGGCGCAGGAGCGAGAGCACGTCTTGGAAGGGCTCAAGGTCGCGGTCGACAACATCGACGAGGTCGTGCGGATCATCCGACGCTCGCGAGACACCGAGATCGCCTCCTCCAGCTTGCAGGAGCGCTTCGAACTCTCGAAGCGCCAGGCCGAGGCGATTCTGAACATGAGGCTGTCGCGGCTCACCGGCCTGGAGATGGAGAAGCTCGACGCCGAGCTGGAAGAGGTGCGGATGCTGGTCGCCGATCTCGAAGAGATCTTGGGCAGCCGGGATCGACGCATGACGATCGTCAAGGAGGAGCTGTCCGAGATCGCTCAGAAGTTCGGCGATTCCCGCCGAACCGAGATCATCGGCGATGTGGCGAGCCTCGACGTGGAGGATCTCATCGCCGAGCGCGACATGGTCATCACGGTGAGCCACGAGGGATACGTCAAACGCATCGGGTTGGACACCTACAGGGCGCAGCGCCGGGGTGGGCGGGGCCTACAGGGAATGGGCACCAAGGAAGAGGACTGGGTGGAGCATCTCTTCGTCGCCTCGACCCACGACTACCTGATGATCTTCACCCGCTCGGGGCAGTGCTACTGGGTCAAAGTGTGGCAGATTCCCGAGGCGGGCAGGCACTCTCGAGGCAAGCCGATCGTCAACCTCCTGAACATCGACCCCGGCGATGAGATCGCCTCGGTCGTACCGGTGCGGGAATTCTCGCCGGACCGCTTTCTCCTCTTCTGCACCCGGAAGGGACTCGTCAAGAAGACCGCACTCTCGGCGTACGGAAACGTCCGCGCTGTGGGCCTGAACGCCATCAACATCCGCGAAGGTGACGAGCTCATCGACGTTCAGATCACTGATGGGAACAGCGAGGTGATCCTGGCCACTCGAAACGGGATGGCCATTCGCTTTCGTGAGCGGGATTCGCGACCCATGGGACGTGCGACCGCAGGGGTGCGGGGGGTTTCTCTCGGCCCCGGAGACGTCGTCATCGGGATGGTGGTGGCGCGCCCCGACTCCACTCTGCTGGTGATCTCGGAGGCGGGACTCGGCAAGCGGTCGCAGATCGGGGCCTACCGCCTCCAGGGACGGGGCGGGAAGGGGGTGATCAACCTCAAGACCACTGGCCGCACCGGAGCGGTGGTGGCTGTGAAATCGGTCCTTCCGCACGACGAGCTCATGATCATTACGCGCAACGGCGTGATTCTCCGCCAGAAGGTGGACGAGATCCGTGTGATCGGCCGTGCGACGCAGGGTGTCAAGCTCATCAACCTCGACGATGAGGACGAGGTCGTGGACGTGGCACGGCTGATCCAGATGGATGGAGAGATTCCCGACTCAGAGTTCGCGCCGGAGGTCCATCCAGAACTACGAGAGGTAGTGGAGACGGAGCGTCCCCATGAGTGATTTCGACGAGCGGCCGACCGTCCTCACGTCTCTCGTCGGGCTTCCCGACATCCGTACGGCGGCTGGGCGAATCGCGGGGGTCGCCGTGCGCACTCCCCTTCTCTGGTCTCCCGGCCTTTCGGATGAGGTGGGGGGAGAAGTCCGCTTCAAGTGCGAGTCTCTTCAGAGGGCGGGGTCGTTCAAGATCCGGGGAGCCTACAACCTCATCTCCCAGCTGTCGCCCGAGGCTCTTTCGAAGGGCGTGATTACCTATTCCTCCGGGAACCATGCTCAGGCCGTCGCTCTCGCCGCTCGGCTCAGAGGAAGCCGAGCTGTGGTCGTGATGCCAACCACGGCGCCCGCGGTCAAGCGGGAGGGAGCGGCCAGGCTGGGCGCTGAGGTGGTTCTCGAGGGAACGACGTCCATAGAGCGAAAGCTGAGGGCGGAAGAGATCGCGGAACGGGAACAGCTGACCATGGTCCCGCCTTTCGATGATCCCCGGATCATCGCCGGACAGGGGACCGCCGGATTGGAGGTGGCGCAGGACTGGCCGGAGGTAGACACATTCGTGGTTTGCGTCGGAGGAGGGGGTCTGGCCAGTGGGACTGCCGCTGCACTGCGCCGCCTCAAACCGGAGATCCGCATCATCGGCGTGGAGCCGGAGGGTGCGGCGTCCATGAGAGCGGCCTTCGACGCCGGTGGCCCCACCACTCTCAGCCGCATCGACACGATCGCGGACGGGCTCGCTCCCGTCCGTGCGGGGGAGCTGACCTACCTTCACCTGAAGGAGCTCGCCGACGACATCGTTACGGTGAGTGACCCGGCGATTCGGGAGGCCACGTCGTTCCTCCTCCACCAGCAGAAGCTGGTGGTGGAGTACTCGGGTGCGGCTGCCGTCGCGGCACTCCGCTCGGGCCGGGTCTCGGCGACGGGACACCGGGTCGTGGCCGTTCTCACGGGCGGCAATCTGGATCCATCGCTGCTCCAGGAGCTCGCCTGATCCTGAGAGACGAGAGCAGGACGAAGAGACCGCAGACGGGACCCGGAAGGACCCAGGGAGGTGGGTTGAACGACGGGCGAACGCTCACGGCCGTGGCGGGCATTCAGGTCGGTCACGCTGAAGTCTCAACCGGAAGATCCGGGTGTACCGTGATTCTTGGACCGTTCCGTGGTGCCGTGGAGGTGTCGGGCTTGGCCACGGGGAGTCGCGAGCTGGGTGTGCTTTCTGCCCTGCATCTCGTTCCCCAGGTGGATGCGCTTCTTCTCACCGGAGGATCGGCATTCGGCCTGGCGGCGGCCGATGGCGTGATGGAGTGGCTGGCGCAAAAAGGGCGAGGGTTCGTAACCGGTGTAACTCGAGTCCCCATCGTTCCTGCCGGCGTCATCTTCGACCTCGCCCCCGGGGTGGAGCGCCCCGATGCCGCAACGGGCTGGGCGGCGTGCGAAGTGGCCAGTTCGGATACGGTGGTCCAGGGCAAGGTCGGGGCGGGAGCGGGTGCAATGGTGGGAAAGATCGCAGGTGGGAAGCGAGCCATGCCGGGAGGGCTGGGGAGCGTGGCAGCTCGCATGGGCCCGAACGTCGTTGCCGCTCTGGCGGTGGTCAACGCCCTGGGCAACGTCCATGATGGAACGGGGAGGATCCTGGCCGGTGCCAGGGCCGACGATGGGAGCTATCTGGATCCTGTCGCTGCCTTCCAGGCGTCCGCCTCGCCGGCGGGCATGCCGGAGGCGGAGTTGCCCGGCCCGGCGCAGAACACCACGCTTGCGGTGGTGGCGACGGATGCGCCCCTATCGCGGGTGGATCTGGCTCGTCTCGCCCGGATGGCGAATGCGGCGCTGGCCAGGAGGATCTCGCCGGTGTCTACACCCTTCGACGGTGACATGACATTCGCTCTCGCTCCCTCGCCGGAGATCGGGAGGCCGTCGCCCGGAGAGCTTCTGGCTCTGGGGGCGGTAGCTCGTCAGGTTCTTGAAGGCAGCATCGAATCGGCGGTGAGGGAGTCCGCGCGCGCCGCGCCTGGGGACGAGAGCCCGCCGGATCTCGTAGACGTGGAGGCCTGACCTGACGTTCGTGGAACGACGTGCGGCAGCGATCCGGTCTCCAGCCCGGCTGGTGCTCTTCGACATCGACGGCACGCTCGTCGCGGGAGGGCCGGCGAAGGAGGCGTTCCGACTAGCGCTCGTTTCGGTGTTCGGCACGGCTGGGCCTATACGCCTTCACGAATTCGCCGGCAAGACCGATCCGCAGATCGCGCGGGAGCTTCTCGGCCGCGCGGGGCTGTCCGCGGAGGAGATCGAGGCGGGATTCCCGAGGCTGTGGGACGCGTACGTAGAGGAATTGACCCGGCGACTTCCGGAGACACCGATGGAGCGTCTCCCGGGGGTGCCGGAGCTGCTAGTGGCGCTCGAGGAGGACCCGGGAGCGGGGCTGGGTCTCGTCACTGGAAACATCGGTGAAGGAGCGCGTCTGAAGTTGGAATCGGCAGGGCTGGCCGCTTGCTTCCCCGAGGGTGTTGGCGGATTCGGGTCGGACGACGAACGGCGGGAGTACCTTCCCCGCCTTGCGATGATGAGGGCTGCCGACCGCTGGGGCCTGGATTTCGATCCCGGTTCGGTTGTGGTGGTGGGAGATACCCCGCGAGACGTGGATTGCGGTAAGAAGAATGGGACCCGGACTGTGGCCGTAGCGACCGGCCGCTACTCCCGCCAGGAGCTGGAGGAGGCCGGAGCGGACGTGGTATTGGGGGATCTTTCGCGAGTCGCGGAGGTCGCCGCTTTGCTCCTGGACGACTGAAAGAGCGAGGGACCGTCTCCGCCAAGCCGGGTGTAAACGAGAGCTTTGGCTTGTATCTTGATCGGCGAACACCCTAGAGGGGGGTCGAGCGCGCATCCATGACGTGGAGTTGGCACGTGTCACGCACGAATCGGGAGAAAAAGAAGAGCGGTCGGGCCGTCGGTGCGCGTAGCTCCGGCATGACCCGGTTCTATGTCGTTCTCGGGGTCGTCGCCCTCGTGGGGGTGGCCGCCGTGGGGTATTCCGTGAGCTCGAAGGCGATGGGCACCGCGGTGGCCGAGCCGGTGGATCTGGACATCCCTGATCTGGGAACCCTGGTGAGTCTGGCGAAGGGAGTCGAGCGCGGAAACCCTGACGCTCCCGTGACGATCCTGGAGTTCGCCGACTATCAGTGCCCCGCGTGCGGCCAGTACGCGATGATGATCAAGCCGCAAGTCGACCTGCAGCTCGTCGAGTCCGGTCGAGCCAAGTACGTGTTCTATGACTTCCCCCTCGTGCAATCCCATCCCGGAGCTTTCCTTGCCGCACGGGCCGCCCGCTGCGCCGGCGAGCAGGACGCATACTGGACGTATCACGACGAGCTCTTCAGGCAGCAGAATCGCTGGACGGCGGAGAGGAGCCCCGCGGGCCTGTTCGTGGACTACGCCGTGTCCCTTGGCCTCGATGAGGACGAGTTCGGGAGTTGTCTGAGGAGCGACCGGTACGCCGACGTGATTACGGCCAACCTGGAGTTGGGCCGGCAGCTCGGGGTCAGCGGCACGCCTACGTTCATGGTGAGTAGCGGGCAGGGCATGGCGACTCGCTTGCCCGATTGGTATTTCGACTCGTTCGAAAGCGCGGTGGCGGAAGCGGAAGGAAGATGACTGCTGTCGAGGCCCCGTCACCGAGCGATTCCAGGGCTGCGGAGGCATCCCCGGGCAGTCGCATGATCGTGGCGGTCCTCGCCCTCGTCGGCTTCTTCATTTCCCTCTATCTGCTGGCCTACAGCGTCGGGTTGACGGGCACGCTCATGTGTGGGGTGGGTGATTGCAGCGCCGTCCAGTCCAGCGAGTACGCCCGCCTGGGTCCCCTCCCGGTCTCCGCCCTCGGGGTGGTCGGGTACGCGGTACTGTTCCTACTCGGCTTGATGGGAGTCCAGCCCCGGTATCGTGATTCCCGCCTGGTGGCCGGACTCCTGCTCGTCGGAGCCTCCATGGGATTCCTGTACTCCGCATACCTGACCTATCTGGAAGCGGCGGTGATCGGCGAGTGGTGCCAGTGGTGCGTTCTTTCCGCCATCGTGATGACTCTGATCTTCCTGGCGTGCCTTCCCGAGGTTCGCAGGATTGGAGGGAGGACGTGAACGGTTCGGAGGTGACGGTCCGGATGCTCTTCGCGGACCACGGCGGTTACCGCCATGAAGACGTGGCTGTTCCCGCAGGCGCCGTGGATCGATACGATCGGTTGATTGACTGCCTTCGCGAGGATCCCGAAGTGCTGAAGCGAATCTACGTCGACGTCGGTCGCCTCTGCGCCGCATATCTCATTCGCGAGGAGGCCTCGAGCCACGCCGGGCAGGACGGCTCGTTCGGCTGAGGTCAGGCTCCGCCGCCCCTGGGTCCACCACCGCAGTCGACATTCGCGCTCGCTCCAGAGACCAGGCCCGAACCACTGCGGGTGGCCAGCGCCCCCGCCTCGCCTTCTCCAGGATGTGCCTCGCCTCCTCCCGGGCTCGCGTCGCCGATCGTGGGTCGATCCACCCTCGATCCTCTGCGTCTCGGAGCTGCTCCTCGTCGAGGATGCACGGATCACCCTCCCCGGGGACCCAGACGTCCAGGAACAGGTCGGCGGTTTCCCAGACTCGGGCGTGGTGGAACGTGGGTGGAGTCAGAATGTTCGCGTAGAACCCGGTGAAGGTGCCGTCCGCCCGATGGAATCGGCCGATGTCGTGCCAACGGCGGGGGAACGTGAACCAGACGGCGTCGGACCCCGTCTCCAGGGCGGGAATTCCGTGTATCAGGATTGGCGGGTCGAAGATCAGGTCTCGAGCCAGAGTGATCTTGACGCCCTCCCCGTCGTGGATCAGCTGTTGGACGAAGACCTCCTTCCGGTTCGGAAGGCGGTGATAGTGGATGTGCACTGAGCTGCCGACGTGTGTGCTCACCTCTTACCCTGGGGGAAGGCTGCGTAGAAGCCGCGGTCCTCCGACGCGAGCTGCCGGAGGAGGGGGGCGGGCTCGAAGCGGTGGCCGATTGGTTCGAGATATTCGGTGAGTCGGTCCAGGATCGCACGTGCGTGGATCTGATCCGCGTATCGCAGAAGGCCGCCCCGGAAAGGTGGGAATCCGGTCCCCATGATCACGCCGAGATCGACGGCGCTCGCGGTATCCACGATTCCGTCCTCCAGGGTCCGAGCCGCTTCGTTCAGCATGGAGAGGATGAGTCTCATTCCTATCTGCTTCCGGCCGACGGGTGTTCTCCTGGACGGCGCCGGAAGGCCGAGCTCCGCGTAGATGGATTCGTCCTGACCGTGCTCTTTGCTCCCGTGGTAGAGATAGAATCCCGACGACCCCTTTCGTCCGAGTCGGCCACTCTCGCGCAAGGCCAGGAGCGCCGGCGCAGGCTCCAACCTGGGGCCGAGAGCTCGATGGAGCGTTTCGGCCGCATGGCCCAATACGTCAACGCCCACTTCATCGATGAGGCGCAGAGGACCCATGGGCATCCCGAAGTCCAGGGCGGCTCCGTCGATAGCGTTGATGCCGCATCCTTCCCCAAGCAGAAAGCAGGCTTCGTTCAGGTAGGGGGCCAGGATTCGATTGACAAGGAAGCCCGGGCCGTCCCTCACGATCACCGGCACTTTCCCCAGTCTCAGAGAGAGATCGTAAACTGCTGCTGCTGCCCGGTCGCCGGTCAGTCTTCCGCGGATCACCTCCACGAGGGGCATCCTATGGACCGGGTTGAAGAAGTGCATGCCACAGAAGCTTTCGGGTCTGGCGAGGCCACGAGCCATCTCGTCGATGGACAAGGTCGACGTGTTGGACGTGAGTATGCAGTCTTCCGGAATCCGCCCCTCCACCTCCGCGAGCACTGCCTTCTTGACCTCCATCTGCTCCACTACCGCTTCGACCACGAACTGGAGGGCGCCGAAACCTTCGTATCCGAGGCCGCCTGAGATGAGCTCCATGCCCTTACTGGCCCCGAGACGACTGAGACGTCCTCGTTTCACCAGCCCCTCGAAGAGAGACCGAGCGTGTCCGAGAGCGCTGGCGACTGGTTCGTGTCGGACGTCCTTCAAGCGAACTCGAATGCCCTTATGAGCCGCTAGCTGGGCGATCCCTCCACCCATCACCCCTGCTCCCACGACTCCCATGCGGCTCACCTCGGCGATTCCAGCGTGCGGGCGGATGCCCTCGCCCTTTCTGGCCGCTTCGCGGAGTTGAAACACGTGAATGAGGTTCTTTGACACCCCCGATGCGATGAGTTCGCCCGCCGCTCGGGCTTCGATGTCCAGGGCCCTCTCCAGGGAGTGGCCCATGGAGCTCCCAATTACCTTCAGGATGACGCGCGGGGCCGGGTAGTGCCCGCGCGTCTCCGCCATCATCCGTCGGCGAGCGGCCGCCAGGATCACACGCCGGCCGGGTGCCGTGTCCCGCAACACCCGTGCGAACAGGCCCCCGCGCTTCCGGCGGCTGACCAGGGTTTCGGCGACCCGAGCCCGGGCGAAGGCGGCTACCTTCTCGTCAAAGAGCTCGAAGGGGAACACCTCGTCGAGGAGGCCTATACTCCGGGCGCGGGAGGCACTCACCTGTTTGCCGGTGAGGATGAGGTCCAGAGCACCCTGCAACCCGATGAGGCGAGGCAGGCGCGTCGTGCCGCCCCAGGCGGGAAGGATGCCCAACCGAACCTCGGGATGGCCGAGGCGCGTTTCGGGCGCGTCTGACCCGACTCGATACCGACACGCCAGGGCGAGCTCCACGCCCCCTCCGAGGCAGATTCCGTGGATCGCCGCTACGGTTGGGATACGAAGACGCTCGAGTTCCAGGAAGATCTCCTGGCCGAAACGAGCGGCTTCGCTGCCTTCCGCGGGGCTCTCGATGGCTTGAATGGCGTCGATCTCGGCGCCGGCGATGAAGCTGTCGTTCTTCCCACTCCGGAGGACCGCGATTCGCGCGCCTCCGGACCGCCCCGCTTCATCGACCTCCCGAGTGATCTCGCGCACACGCGTCATGACTCCTTCGGTCAGGAGGTTGAGGCTCCGGCTGGGATCGTCGAAGGTGATCCAGGCTACTCCGCGGTCGTCGATCTTCAGGAAGGGACCGTGGTCAGCGGCGGAGAGGTCGGCAGTCATCTTGTCAACTCCGAAAGAGCGTCCTGTGGCCTTGGCCGAATCCTTGGCAGCTCGGGCGGTCGGGCCCGCCCCGAATATCGTGAAAGAAAGAGCCCCGGGAATCTACTCCTCCCGGGGCCCAGACTCTTCCGCGGCCAGAGCCGAGCGGAAGAGCAGCGGTCCGCTCGTGCCGCCTGAGCACGGCGATCGTTTGAGAACTCAGAGATTCGGGCGCACCTCCGCGTTCTCCCGCGTCAGTCGCATCTGGAAGGGCTCTCCTCGGGGGAGGTTGACCGGCACATTCCAGTACAGCTCGTTGAACGGAAGCTCGTGGCGCGCGTACACCCACCACTGGCCCGGTGCCACCTCGAACGACACCGCTCCGTCTGCATTGGTGGTGTCTATAAAGACCTCGCGACCGCTCTCGCGCAGCCGCACAACCATGAGTTCAGTGACCCCAGCGAACGTCTCGTCCGCCCAGTTATCCCGCCGCAGGCGAATCTCCTCGGCCTGCTGGATCGTGGCCTGCTGGAGCTCGTTGAAGCGATCGAAGGCCTGGTTCATGCGACGCTCCGCGACGTTCATCCGGCCTTCCAGGTCCTGGAACTCCCGGTACAAAGCGACGTAACGAGCCTCTCCGCGGCTCAGACCTTCCATCTGGTCAGTGATCTGCTGGAGCCGATCCCTGGCGGCCTGCCACTCGGCTTCGGCGTTACGCCATTCCGTCTGTGCCTCGGCGACCCGCTCCTGGGCCTGGAGCAGAGAGTCGGGAATCGGTGGCTCCGGCGTAGGCGCTGCCGCTGCGAGGGAGTCGAAGATCACATCGCGGTTGAACGGAAGCAGCTGGATTTCCAAACCGGCGAGTGACCGCACAACCGTGCCCTCGCCCTCGGGATTGTCCACCTCCAGCTCTGCCGTGACGACGGCCGTGGCTGGACCACAGGCGGCCGCAAGCAGCACGACGGCGCCCGACAACAGGAGATTGACTCGCTTCATACCACTCACTCCCTGATGGATCGTTCCTGATGGTGCTGGACTTTTGAGAGAGAAACACTACAACCCAGGATGGGGCGTTTCAACCCTGTGACCTGCGGAGGGTCCTACGAGGGAGGGTCTATCTTCCGGTATCCCCGCTCGTGAGGTCCGGCCCGTACACCAGGATCCTGGGCTCTCCCAGCGCGCTGGAGGCAGCGATGACGTCCTCCGCCGAGAGCGTCCAGATCTCTTCGAAGAGAGCTCGGGCCTCCCTTCCCCGAAGCACGTCCGACAGGATCTCCTGGGCCTCGTCTTCCGGTCTGGAGGTACGAAGCAGGGAGGCGGTCCGGAATCGGCGACGCTGCCACTTGAAGAAGGGCTCGTTGGTTCTCTCGTACGCGACGGATCGGACGCCGCCCACGATGCGCTCCTCCCATCGACTCGCCGCCGTGGGGTCGACGGCCGCGGTGATCAGCAGCAAAGTGCCTGCCGGACCCTCGTCGAGCTCCATCCGCAGCCAGTACAAGCCGGGGTCGGGCGGATCCGGTGTGAGCTCTTCCTGAATGATGTGCGACAGCGCCTGGAGGGAGGTCCGAGGCACGTCTTGCGGCACCGGAAAAGCGACGGCGATCCAGGTGCTGGTGACCTCCCGGAAGAGTGACTGCCGTGATCCGGAGGTCCAGGCGACTGATGAGAGGCCGGCGGCCTCACGCTCGGATCTCACGGGGGGAATCGGCTCGGCGGGTGGTCTAATCGCCGCCCGCGAGTCGGCTCCGGCTACCGAATCGGGAACAACGGCTGCGGAATCGGGGGGTGTCCGCTCGGGCTCGACGGTCTCACCGATCTGGCGAATGAAGGGCCGGACATCGGCCCGGTCCAGGGGACCGACCATGGCCGCGTGAACGACCTCCGACCTGAACCATTCGCGCTGGAGACCGCGAATCATCTCAAGCGAGACCGCGGATACCGACTGCGGGGTTCCCTGCGGCGGACGCGCCCAGGGATGGTCCTGCCCATAGAGGAAGCGGTAGGTCTCGTCCCGGAAAGCACGCGCCGGGGCTCCAGTCTCGAACGTCAGCTGGTCCGTCACCCGACTGCTGGCTTTCTCTACGGCCGCGGACGAAGGCCCCTCTCGGAAGAGGACCCTTGACAGGACCTCGTAGGCCTGCTCCCAGCTTTCGAGTGGTGCCATCAGGGTGATGTCGGTCCGACCCCTCCCGACCTCGACCTGAACATCGCCCGCCAGCGAGGCGATGCCCGAGACGATCTCCGTCTGAATCGCGCTGCCCAAGATCCAGCCCGTGCCCTCGAAGCCTTCAGGGTCGTGCCCGGTCCCGAAGGGGACGGTCAGCCGGACGGTCACCACCGGGCTCCAGGGCCGCTGGCGGACGACGAAGACCGGGAACGAGTCTGGCGGCGCCAGACGTGCCGCTTCGGGCCCCGTCGAGGAAAGAGGCTCCCCGGCCCAGATGGGGATGACGAGAGGAAGGACGTAGAGCCAGCTCATGGGCGCACCTCCACTGTGACCGCATCGACCTCACGTAGCCGCTCCATGTATGAGGCCATCGACGAAGCGTCGACCCGGCCCAGGGCTTCCATGTAGTCCGCGCTCTGGTAGGCGTTCCCCGAGGCGTCGAGGTGACGTCCAGCGACGCGAATGAGACCTTCCTGCGTACCCGCAGCCAGCAGGAGCTCCTTCTTCACCCGGGCCACCGCTATCGAGACGGCATCGCCGGTCAAAGCCTCCTCCGTTTCGGCGATCAAGCCTCTCACACGATTCTGCATGGTCCGGACCCGGTTGCCGTAGGCCGCCCCGGTGACCACCAGCGCGTGCCCGTCCCCAAGCTCCCACAGCTCCACCCCGATCTGGTAATCCGCGGAGGATCCCGACACGCGGTCTCCCAGCAGCAGTGAGGCCACCGCGGCGTGAGGGTCGAAAGTGGGTCCTGCGGGGACCCCGATCCCGTACCAGCTTCGAAAAACCTGGGCCCTCTGACGCTCCGGGCTGGGCATTGTGGCATCGTTTGGTTGCCCGCGTCGATCCGTGGAGCGCCCCAGGGGCTGGATGGCCGCCAGGACCGCTTCCACCGGAAGGGGGCCCGCCACCACGAGGGCCATGTGCTCCCGTCGATGGGTTCTGGACCAGACGGCGAGTACGTCCGACTGGGTCATACGATCCAGGGACGCGAATGTCCCCTGATGGGGTGCGCGGTCAGGTGCCAGCCTCTCGAGGAGCCTGGACCGAAGAATGCGCCCGGGAATCTCGGCGTCCCGGGCTACCTCGTCCCGGAGGCGGTTTCGGGCCCGAGAGAAATCCACCCGATTGAGATCCGGTTCGTCTGTTGCGGCCACCAGGATTGCAGCCAGGTGGTCGAGGTCCGTGACGGCTCCGGTGACCGTGTAGGCGATGCTCCAGGGGGTTCGCGCGGCCGCTACGTCGGCGCCGACCAGGGCGGCCATGGAGGTCATTCGGGCCTCCGCCAGAACCCTGAGGATCTCGGCGGCTCCAGCACGGGCAGGTGTCTCGTTGACCGGCACGGAAAGGCGGAGTGCCACGCGGGGAGACCCGGGGGTCGCGAAGATGACCATACGAGGCCCCCCTGGGACGTCCACGACGGTGTCGGGCCGGAACGGCTCAGTGGGCTGACTGGCGGTGCCGAAGAGCGCCGCAGCGATGAGTAGTGCCTTCACGGTGCCAGGTGGATGGGGGCGCTCGTGGGCGCCTCGGGTTCAGAAGTCGGTACGTGCCAGCTGCATGCGGTAAACCCGCTATGCAAGAGGTGTGCTCAAGGAAGAGCGCCCGTGATGATGTACTGGAGCGGGTCCACCGGCCTTCCGTCGAGCCTCACTTCATAGTGCAGGTGGTAGTAGGTGGAGAGTCCCGTGCTGCCAACCCGCGCTATCATGTCTCCACGATTCACCTTCTGCCCCTTCCGGACCAGCAGCTTCGAGGCGTGTGCATAGAAGGTTCGGTAGCCGTATCCGTGGTTGACTTCTACGGCGAGGCCGTACCCGGCGCGTCGTCCCGCGAACACGACGGTTCCCTTCGCCGCTGCCCAGATGGACGTGCCCTTGGGTGCCGTCACGTCCACTCCCTCGTGCGGCAACGGAACGTGGTAGATCGGGTGCATCCGGGAGCGACTGAAGCGGCTGCTCAATACCCCGTCTGTGGGAAGGATGGACGGAATCGACTCCAGTAGCTCCTGGTGGGAAGCGAGGCTGTCGATGGCCTCTGAGAGACTCTCGGAGAGGATCCGAGCCCGCCTCTCCATGGCATTCAGGTCGTAGGAGACGGCGAATGCCTCCTTGCTAAGCGTGGAATCCACGCTCCACAGCGAGTGTGATCGGAGGGTGGCGCCTCCGGGGCCGCCGATACCGGCTTGATAGACCTCCTCATCGATCCCCTCGAGACCAGCAAGCATCCGATATCGGGCGTCCTGTTGGGAGAGACGATCGAGGTTGGATCCCAGACGTCCCACCTGACCCCGGAGCTTTTCGAGCTCCTGAACGAGAGTCTGATTCTCGCTGGCCAGGAGTTGGGCCCGGATCCTGGCCGTGCCCCCGAAACCGAAGCCCACCGCCAGAGCGACGAGGACCAACAAAACGACGACCGCACCGGCGAGGCCGGTGCGGAGGAGCGTGGGTGACACGGAGAACTGCTGGACGGGCGTGTGCTCATCCTTAACCAGCAGAAATGTCCACTTTTCAGCTGCCATATCGCCGGGGCTCCACCCGAGATCGACAGAAACACCTTATCGAAGCACTCATCGACAGAATAGTGAAGGACCTCCGTTCCTCAAGGTCCCAGACAGGCTCGATCAGACCCGACCTCCAGCGGGACATTTTATCCGCACCGGCAAGGATGTGTCAACGACCCCGGTGCCATCTAGAGCATTTCCGGGCGCGGAAACAGGGGTGGACCTTTCGATACGGCCCGGCCAGCCAGCGTGAGATGCAGGATCTGGTCCAAGGTGGGGATACCATCCAGGCCCATGCTGGACGCCAGCTCCCTCATCTTCGTAGGAGCCACTGGCTGGAGCAGTGCCGTCAACGCCACGAGCACCCGGGAGAGGCTCGAAAGCGTCTCGTCGAGTTCGGCGGCCTGGGCCGGATCCTTCGCCTGGGCCCAGGGTTCGCGCTCTTCGACGTATCCGTTGGCCCGTCGGGCCAGATCCATGGCTGCTCCAAGGGCTTCGTGGACGCGGAAAGAGTCCATCGATGTTCGAAAAGAACCGAGCACCTCCCCGATCTCCGGCGCAAGACCCGCCCCCTTCGCCCCGGGGATCCTTCCCTCCCGATAGCGGGAGATCATGGAGACCACGCGGCTCGCGAGGTTACCGAGCACGTTCGAGAGCTCTTCGTAGCGGGCGAGGAAGCGCTCTGTACTGTAGGAAGCGTCGCCTCCGGTGGGCATCTCCCGCAGGAGGAACCACCGGACGGCGTCCGCTCCGAACTTGTCGCGCAGGTCCAGCGGATCCACCACGTTGCCGAGGGACTTGGACATCTTGGTCTCGCCGACCACCCACCAGCCGTGTGCCAGCAGTCGCCTGGGGAGGGGAAGCCCCACTCCCATGAGCAGGGTCGGCCAGTACACCGCGTGGGTCGTGAGGATGTCCTTGCCCAGAAGATGGAGGTCTGCCGGCCACCATGAACCCGCCGCGTCGTCGAATCCCATCTGCCCCGGCGAAACTTCTGGATCGATGGCGCCTGAGGCCGTGAGATAGTTGATGAGGGCGTCGACCCACACGTAGGTAACGTGGTCCTCGTCGAACGGAAGGGGCACTCCCCAGGACAGGCGGGATCGCGGTCGCGATATGGAGAGATCTTCGAGAGGTCTCTGAAGGAAACCGAGCACCTCGTTGCGCCGGATCTCCGGCACGATCCACCCCGGGTCCTCCTCGATATGGCGCACCAACTGCTCCTGGTACTCGCTCATGCGGAAGAAGTAGTTGGTTTCCTCGATCTCGCGAACGGGCCGGCCACAATCCGGGCAGGCGCGATTCGGCCCCAGATCCTTCTCGGTCCAGTAGCGCTCGTCGTGCACGCAGTACCAGCCCAGGTACTGGTCCGCGTAGATCTGCCCGCGGTCGAATAGTCGCTGCATGAAGGCGCGAACGACGGCTATGTGCTCCGTTTCGGTCGTCCGGATGAAGCGGTCGAAGGAGATGTCCAGACGCTCCCAGGCGGCCTTGAACCGCGCGGCCATCTCCTCGCAAAGCTCGAGGGGCTGAAGACCCCGCCGGGCGGCCTCTTCCTGGATCTTCTGGCCGTGCTCGTCCGTTCCCGTGAGGAAGAGCACCGCCGCGCCGGTTTGGCGGTAGTAGCGCGCCAGAGTGTCTGCCAGAAACGTCGTGTACGCGTGGCCGATGTGGGGCTCGCCCGACGCGTAGTAAATAGGAGTAGTCAGATATTGACGGGTCTGTTCGCTCACTCCGTCGGTCCTCTTGTCCTCGAGTTCAGTTCCTCACTGGTTTTCGTGAGGGTGGTCGATGTCCTCGGCGGCGGACCGTCGACTTCGGGACGCGGCTGCGACTTCGGATCTCAGCTTGTCGAGCTTTACCGCTCTCCGATGTCCCGAAGCGTCCCTCAGGGTCACGGCACGGCCCCAGATATCGAGCGCCACGACCTTTTCTTCGCCCCGAGATGTCCAGAGTCTCTTCCCCTCCCGTGGGAATCTTCGGCGCGCCTGAACGTAGGTCTGGTGCTCGTACACGAGACAGCACATGAGGCGCCCGCAGCAGCCCGAGATCTGGGCTGGGTTGAGCGACAGCCGCTGGTCCTTCGCGAGCTGCAAGCTCACCGGACGGAGCTCGGGAAGCCAGGTGGAGCAGCACAGTTCCCGTCCGCATCGTCCAACACCGCCGAGCAGCGCGGCTTCGTCGCGGACTCCAATCTGACGGAGCTCGATGCGGGTGCGAAACGTTCGAGCGAGGTCTCGAACCAGCTCGCGGAAGTCGACGCGCCGCTCTGCGGTAAAGTAGATGATCAACTTCTTTCGGTCGAACTGCCATTCGGCTTCAGTCACCTTCATCTTCAGCGCGTGGCGCTCTACGCACGCTCTGGACTCCGCCCGGACGCGATGCTCATCCCGACGAAGCTTCTCGAGGCGGTCTACTTCTCCCGGTTGAGCGATGCGAAGGATTCGCCTCTCCGCGGTGGGGGTCGCGCAGCCTGCGGATCCGGAGCACTTCCGCTCTGCCATACTCCCCAATGCAGTGACTTCACCCAGGTCCTCGCCCCGATCGGCTTCGACGATCACATGGGCACCGGGCGCGAGGTTCATGCCCCCAAAGCTGTAATACGACTTCCGTGTGCCCTTGAATCGGACCTCGGCAAACCCAACCATGGTGGCTCGGCGCTCACTCAACGCGCCAGTGGCCCATCTGTTGATACTTGGCCCGGCGACTCTTGAGGAGCTCGTCCTCACCGAGCCCACGGAGCTCGGCCAGGTTGCGGATGAGCGCCTCTCTCACCCGCGCGGCCGTGAGATCCCATTCGGAATGTGCCCCACCGATAGGCTCCGGGATTACCTCGTCCGCCACGCCTAGGCTCCGCAAATCCTCGGAGGTCAGCTTGAGAGCCGCGGCGGCTTCGGCTCGGTGCTCGGCCGACCGCCAGAGGATCGCCGCGCAGCCCTCCGGCGAGATCACCGAGTAGATGGCGTGCTCGAGCATCAGAATGCGGTCGCTCACACCGATGGCCAGGGCTCCACCGGATCCACCCTCCCCGATGACCACCGAGACGATCGGCACCCTCAGGCGGGCCATTTCTCTCAGGTTGGTGGCAATCGCCTCGCCCTGGCCCCGTTCCTCGGCTCCGATGCCGGGATAGGCCCCGGGCGTATCGATGAGGGTGATCACCGGTCGATGGAACTTCTCGGCGAGGTGCATGAGCCGCAGCGCCTTTCGGTAACCCTCCGGGTGAGGCATTCCAAAGTTCCGAGCCAGGTTCTCTTTGATATCACGACCCTTCTGGTGGCCCATGACCATCACGGAGCCCCCATCCAGGCGCGCCCAACCGCCCACGATCGCCTGATCGTCTCTGAAGGAACGGTCTCCATGGAGCTCGATCCAGTCGGCGAAGGCTCGGCGTATATAATCGAGGCTGTAAGGTCTCCTGGGATGCCTGGCCACCTGGACCTGTTCGATGGGCGTCAGATTCCGGTAGGTCTCTTCCTTGAGAACCTCGAGCTTCTTGCGGAGGATTCGGATCTCGTCCGACACATCCAGGCCCTTTTCCTCTGCCCGTTCCAGGAGCCTTTCGATCTGCGCCTGTATCTCGACGATATCTCGCTCGAACTCTAGATGGGGAGCCGTAGCCAAGAGACCTCCAACGCGAGTGTGGCGCCGCCGATGCGGACGGGTATGGCCGAGCCGAAATTCTTCTCTGGGAACGCACCGTAACCGAGAATCAAGATTGTCATCGACCGGGGCGCAAGGAAACCCCCGTGACCAAAGCGCGGGGCGGGGCGCGCTTGCGCGGTGCGGATGGCGACGCGGGTGGTGGGTGCGGATAAGCGGGTCGGGAGGAGCTGCCTAGCCGGAGGTCCGGATCACCTCGAGTGGCTCGACCTCGGCGAACCTGGAGAATCTTCCCCAGTAGAGGGCCGTAGCCCGAATGAGATTCTCTCGTACTGACCCCTGATCCGACCCTCCCTGGCCGTTGACGCCGAGCGCCTGGACCTTCTCGTCGAGATAGTCCGCGACGTTTACGAAGAGTCCCGGCTGGAACCCCACGGAGCTGGTGGGCGCCTGGTACGCGTAGAGGTGCGCCACTTCCCGCGCGGCGATCATCGAGGCCCGGAATGTTCTTCGTTGATCGGGGTCGGTGTCGGTCGCCGAGTGGGTGTAGACGATGTCCGGGCGAAACTCGTTGATGACGGCCTCGATGAAGACGTCCGCGTACTCCGGAACGCCCTTCCAGTCGGGATCACCGAGCACGAGATGAGCGCCCAGGTGCTTCGCGAAGCGGTCGCTGAGGGCCGGTGGCTCGTCCGCGGGTGGCGACGGGTCCCTGAGAAGGGTCAGCACGACGATGCGGTCACCACGATCCCTGTGCCTGAGGAGGATTCCTCCACAACCGAGCTCCACGTCTGCCGGATGGGCGCCGATGGCCAGTACCGTTCGAGAGCTTCTCGCCGCCGCCCCGGCCGCCCGCGCCTGCGTGGCGTGATGAGGAGGAGTAATCCGCTCCGCCACGGCGGAGTGCCCGCCCTCCTCTTGCCTGGAGGTCTCCGGCTCGGCCCTGAGTTCCTCCGCCCGTCCGGACTCTTGGCGGGAGGATGCGACCTGTCTCGCGCTGAGGAGCTGTGCGACCCTAACCAGCAGAATCTCCGGATCAACGGGCTTGGTGAGGATGTCCTCCGCGCCCTCCTGACGGGCGCTGAGTGCGGCCTCGGAATCCCCATAGCCTGTGGTGACGAGCACCGGGGTATCCGACTGGTTCCGGCGGCTCGCTCGAATGACTTCCAGCCCGGCTGAGCCGGGGAGATTGAGGTCACAGATGACCAGGTCCCAGGACTGTTTCTCAACTTCCTCGATTCCGTGCACTCCGTCCTGGACGAGCGTGACCCGGCAGTTCCCGTCTCGCTCGAGGAGGTTACGCAGCAGGTGCCCGTCTACCAGGCTGTCCTCGACGAGGAGGATCCTCGTCATGTTCCCGGAGCGATTTGACTCATTCTGACTCATCGCCCTACTCCCCTACCCACGAGCTGCCTGAACCCGTGGACATCGCATTCTGCAGGCGTTCTGGCTCGGGACCGCCCCGGGGAGCGGTACCGACGGCGCCCCAGGTACGAGCGAAGCGGGGGGAGTGATGGGCCCCACGACGTCGGCGTCCCGCCCGCCGGGGTGGACCCGGACCCCTGCCATCCGAGCCTGCCGCAAGGGCATTCTTCTGCAACCTCTGGACCGTTCGTGACGGTGGGGAGTGGAAGGGTGGATTGGCGCCGCGCCGTGGGGCGAACGGATCGACACGACGGGCGAATGAGGAGCCTCAACCCGGGAGGCAAGGGCGGGCTGAGAAGCAGGGGACGATCCGGGGATCGACGCTGGATGGGGACCCTGGACGTTCAGTTGGTGGAGGCCGCCCGCCCGGGTTCGTCGCGGCTCGCGACAGTGCGCTCCACCGAGCCCTCGTCCGGCCCTGGAACGAATTCGTCGCGGCTCGTCGAATTGCGCGCCACCGAGCCTTCCTCGGGCTCCGGAACGAAGAACCAGACGATCACCCCCATGGCCATGACGGCGATGGCCCCGATGACGGTGTTGCTGCCGTAGCCGAAACCGGCGTAGAAGGGACCCGCTACCGCTCCGCCCAGTCCAAAGCCCACGTTTCCCAGCGCCACGGTAAGGCTGAGAAGGGAGCCCCGTCTTTCGTCCTCCACCATGCCGGTGAGCAGGGCGGAGAACGGGCTCATGCGCATGGCCACCAGGACCATTGTCACGAAGAACAAGGGGTAAGCGACCCAGAAGGCGCGCACCAGTGGTGTGGTGAGGACCATGACGACGGAGAGGGCGATGCAGGACGCCATCACGATCCCTTTCCGCCCGACCCGGTCGGACACCTTCCCTGCCTGGGGGCCCGCAAGCACGTTCGCGACGCCTCCCACCATGAAGAGGGTCGCGATGGCGTTAGGGGTGGCTCCCAGGTCCTCCTCAAGCCATGTGGGAAGGTAGACCACGAACAGGGAGACCCCGAGGTACATCAGAAAGAAGGCCGCGGAGGCCGCGGCGACGTCTCTCCTTCGCAGGAGCGACCAGTAGTTGATCGCCACGCGGCGGACGGTAAGGCGCCCCCGCGTCCTCTTCACGTCGGGCTGAGGAACTCGAGCCCAGATGAGGATGAACGTCAGCCCCATGGTGACCGCGAACAGGTAGAAGGGAGCCTTGAAGCCGTACGCTCCCGCCAGCGCGACGCCCAGAGGAATCCCGATGATCTGCCCTGCTGCCGACCCGCTCATCACCCAGCCCGTGGCCCAGCCTCGCCGATTATATGGGAAGAAATCCCCGATGTACGAGACGGCGGATCCCGTTAGGACTCCGCCGGCCATCCCGGCGAGGACGCGCACCAGGAGGAACGACGAGTATCCGGTCACCACGACGTGGAACGCCAGCGCCACGCTCATGGTGCCGGTGCCCAGGAGGAGGATTCGTCTTCGACCGATCTTGTCCGAGATGGGACCGGAGATGATGGCGAAGAGTCCCAGGGCGATGCTGTAGGCAGTGACGAGGGTCCCGAGGATGGCTTCCTGGATGGACAGCTCCTCACCGATCTGTGGAAGGATCGGAGAGATGATCATGATCTGACTGCTGGCGGAGAACACCAGAAGCCAGAGAGCGAACACGATCAGCAGAGGATGGGCCGCTCGCTGGGTCACGCTGCCCCGCTAGGCGGTCCGAGGATGGGGACCGGTTCGACGGTCAAATCTGCTCGCCTTCCCTGTGAAGCACGTAGGCGCTCCGCTGGTCCGTCGGGAGGATGACCAGATCCAAGACGTCGACGTGCTCCGGGGTGTTGACGACGTAGCACACGGCGTCCGCGATATCTTCCGGAGCCAGCGGGGTGATCCCCTGGTACACTCCCTTTGCCCGTTCGGTGTCTCCTCGGAACCGGACTTCGGAGAACTCCGTCTCCACAAGCCCCGGGTCGATGGAGGTGACCCTCACCTTCGTTCCCACAAGGTCGACGTTCATGCCTTCGTTGAGGGCCCGGACCGCGAACTTCGTGGCATTATAGACGTTCCCGGCTGGATACACCTGGTGGCCGGCGATGCTGCCGATGTTCACGACGTGGCCGCGATTCCGCGCGACCATGCCGGGAATGACGGCGCGGCTGAGGTAGAGCAGCCCCTTCACGTTCGTATCGATCATCTCCTCCCAGTCCTCGACTCGTCCCTCGTGAAGCTTGTGGAGGCCACGGGCGAGCCCTGCATTGTTGATCAGGATGTCGACTGACGCGCCTTCCCGCTCCAGCTCCTCGGCGAACTCCTCCACGGCTCGTCGGTCGCGCACGTCAAGAGCGCGGATCCGGACCGTGGTTCCATGGGATTCCTGCAGCTCCTGTGCGAGGAGCTGCAGGCGCTCGGCGCGCCGGGCGACCAGGATCAGGTGGGCACCGAGGGCCGCCAGCGCCCTTGCCGAGGCGCGACCGATGCCGGACGTGGCACCCGATAGAAGGATGGTCCTACCCTCGACTCGGTTCATCGTCTCCTCGGGGTTCTGGACAGTCTACCGATGCCGCCAAGTTGAGAAGGTGCCGGTACCTGGGCAATGGGGACGAATCTTGCTGTCGACTTGTGGACGCCGGTATCGCGTCCAAAGTTCGCTTCTCGTGCCTTGCCTGCCGGGAGATCCACGATGGTGGTAGAGCAGACGAACGAGTCTCCGGGTCCGGACCTCCGGGAGGCTGCCCCGTGGCCTTGAGGGGCGAGGTGCCGGTCCTGGTCTTCGGGGCGGGCATCACGGCGCTCGGTGTCGTGAGGGCTTTTGGCCGCCGAGGTACCCCGGTTTATGTCGTCGCCGACGACACACGAGTGATTCGGGCTTCGCGGTGGTATCGGGCGGCGCCCACAGCGGGACCTGCGGTGGCCCGGAATCTGGCGGTCTTCCTGGACTCTCTGCCCTTCGAACGCGCCGTTCTGCTTCCGTGCTCCGACGACTGGGCCCGACGCGTGGCAGTGCTACCGGACGACATCTCCCTCCGCTTTCCCGCCAGCGTCGCCCAACCTCGCGCCCTCAGCGCGCTGGTGGACAAGGGGCGACTCGCCAAGCTTCTCGATGTCACGGGGGTGCCACACCCTCGGACGTTCCTCGTGGAAACCTCCCGGGACGCAGAGGAGATCGGTCATGACTCGCCCGACGGGGCCTTCGTGAAGCCTCGGGACTCTCAGAGTTTCTTTCGCCGATTCGGCGTGAAGGCCTTTCGGGCCGAAGGAAGGGAAGACCTCCGCGCGAGGCTGAACCAGCTCATCGCCCAGGACATCCCCGTGGTCGTTCAGGAGTACATCCCGGGACCGGCGTCGAACCACTATTTCGTGGATGGCTTTATCGACTCCGGGGGATGTGTCCGTGCGCGCTTCGCTCGGAGACGCCTCCGCATGCATCCCCCCTGGTTCGGCAATAGCAGTTACATGATAAGTGTCGAGCTGGCGGAGGTGAGGCAGGGAGTAGAGGCTCTGGAGCGGGTACTGGGTGAGGTGGCGTACCGAGGAATCTTCAGTGTCGAGCTCAAGTTGGACGAACGCGACGGACAGCTGAAGATTCTGGAGGTGAACGCTCGTCCCTGGTGGTACGTTGAATTCGCCGCCCGATGCGGTGTCGACGTGTGTGCGCTGGCGTACGACGACGCGCTGGGACGGCAGGTGAACGATGTGGAGGATTATCGAGTGGGACGCAGGCTCGTCTACTCCTACTACGACTTCTTCGCCTGTGTTCGGGAGTGGAGGAACGGTGATCTCGGGCTGATCCAGTGGGCGGGCTCCTGGCTCGGCTCACAGCGCCCCGTCTTCACCTGGGATGATCCTGGGCCCGCTCTGGTCGAAGGGGGACGGTTCGTGCGAAGGCAAATGTCGCGACGTGTGTTGAGGCGTCGATCCGGGTCGGTCTGACTACGAGCGGAGAATCTACAGTGGGATCCAAGACCTCGGTTGCGCCGCTGGGTGAAGCTTCCTACGACGAGTGGACCGAGTTCGTGAAGTCCTCTCCGGACGGCAGCGTGTACGCCACCCCGGAGTATCTGGACGCGCTGTGCACGGCGACCGGAGGCCATTTCCGGATCGTGGTGGTGAGGAGGGGCCATGAGATCGTCGGAGGGATTCCATTGTACGAGGAGAGGTCGGCGGCTGGAACCTTCGTCTCACCGCGCCTTCTGCTCTACTACAACAGCCCCGTCCTTCGTCGATACGGCACCAGGTATCCCTCGGAGAGGACCGCGCGGGCCGTGAGAGACATGGGGGCCCTGGCCCACTGGCTGAACCACACCGGCTACGGCCGTATCACGCTGAAGTGCCGGAGTACGATCACGGACGTGCGCCCCTTCATGGCCGCGGGGTGGACCGCCTGGCCCAGCTACACCTATGTCGCTCCTCTGGGTGAGCTCGATGTCCTCTGGTCTCGCGTCGAGCAGAATCTTCGGCGCCTCGTGGCCCGGTGCGAGGGTCTCGGCGTTGCCCTTTCGGAAGATGATGACTTCGACAGCTTCTTCCGACTCCATCGGGACACGATGGACCGGAAAGACGCGCACATCTACCTTCCCGAGGTCGCCTTTCGACGGTACTTCCGTGACCTTCATGGTCAAGGGCTTTGCACGCTCTACCACGTGCGGCGTCCGGGTGCACGTTCGATCGCCTCGCTGCTCGTGCTACTGGGTGATGACGCGGTCGCCCATACGGTTTCCGCGGCAGCGGACGCCGAGCACCTGAACAGCGGGGCCACTCCCTTTCTTCGCTGGAAGTCGTTCGAAGCACTGGCCGACCGAGGGTATGCGGGAAACGACCTGACCGATGCCGCATTGAATCCGGTCACGCACTTCAAGAGCCAGCTCGGAGCGGATCTGGAGCTCTGCATGGTGCTGGAAAGTCGCCGGAGGCTGGTCTACCGCGCACACACCACGATGAACCGCCTGTACCGGAAAGGGCGCGGATGGGCCGGTTCCGTGGTCCGCCGCGGGCTGCAAAGAGGCGGGCCGTGACGCGGCCCATTGAAGGGAACGAGATTGTGTGCGGGACGCTGGAGCGGCTCGGCACCCGACACGTCTTCGGAGTCCCTGGGAGCCAGAACGCCGGTCTCTTCGATGCCCTTCGGCGCAGCCGAATCCGGACCGTTCTCACGACGCATGAGCTGGCCGCATCGTTCATGGCGAACGGTTACGCTCGCGCGTCGGGAGAAGTGGGTGTCGTGGCGACCATCCCCGGGCCGGGGTTCACCTATGCGCTCACCGGACTGGCGGAGGCGCGCCTGGACTCTGCGGCGGTCCTCCTGCTCGTGGGCTCCCCCCCTACGGAACCGGGTCGGGTCTTCCAGCTCCAGGCCATCGACCAGGAGGGCATCGCCGCACCGCTTGTGAAGAAGTTTGTGCGTGTCGAGCGCGTTGAGGAGGTGTCGAGCGCGCTGAGCCGGGCCTACGAAGATGCCCTGGTGGGTGAGCCAGGACCGGTGGTGGTACAGGTGTCGCCAGAGGCGCTCTCGAACCGCCTGGACGCCTCGGCTGCGGGTACCGCCTGGGAGAACGAAATCGTGAGGGCCCGGGTGCCGAAGGAGGTTCCGGACGGGAGCTCGCCAGGGGAGAGGGCGGCGGACGGGGACGGGGTCCCCGGTCTCTCGCAGCTGGTGAGACTCGTGACCGAGGCGCACCGACCCGTGGTATTCGCCGGCCTGGGGGCGGTGGCCGGCGCGAGGGAGGTGGAACGGCTCGTGACGCTTCTTTCGGCCCCGCTCTTCACCACTCCGTCAGGCCGGGGCCTCCTGCCGGAGGACCATCCTCTGTGCCTTGGATTCGATTTCCTGAAGGGCGGATCGGATTCCCTCAATGAGCTGCTCGATGAAGCGGATCTGGTGCTGGCGCTTGGATGCAAGTTCAGCCACAACGGGACGGGTGGCTTCAGCCTGCGCTTCCGGGAAGACCGGTTGGTCCAGGTGAATACCGACCCTGAGGCGTTGGGTGGAAACTACGCGGCCCGGCTTCTTGTCCGAGGCCGGGTGGAGCGGATCGTGGGAAGCGTGACGAGGGAGCTGAAGGTCCGTACGCCCGCCTCCACCTGGAGGCCGGAGGAAGTGGCTGAGTGGCGTGAACGGATCCGTATGCAGCGGGTTGCGCGGCTCCCGGAACCCGCCATCCGAGGAGCGCATCCGGAGACCCCGGCCACGTTCTTCGGGATTCTGAGGGAAGTGATGCCCCGGGACGGAATCCTGGTCACCGACTCGGGACTCCACCAGTACCTGGCGAGGAGGCATTTCGACGTCCTGTCGCCCGGGGGCCTGCTGATGCCCAGCGACTTTCAGTCCATGGGCTTCGGTCTTCCCGCCGCCATCGGCGCCAAGCTGGCCTGTCCGGACCGCACCGTCGTATCGCTGATCGGCGACGGTGGTCTGAACATGTCCGGCATGGAAATGCTCACGGCGGCGAGAGAAGGGATTCCCCTGACCGTCATCGTCTTCAACGATGGTCAACTGAACCTGATCCGCCTCCAGCAGTACCGGGATTTCGGGCGCACCCATGCCGTAGAGATACGTACCCCCGACATGGAGGACTTCGCTCATGCCGTGGGGGTCCGCTACCTTCGGGTCAACCAGGATGCCGCCACGGCTCTCGAGAAGGCGATTGCCGAGCGCGGACCGGTCCTCATGGAAGTCCTCGTAGGTGATTCCCCGGGGATTCGATCGCTCAGGGTGATGGGCGCGTCGAGAGCGATGGGAAGGAGAGTCCTGGGACCCTGGTTGACTTCGCGGCTGAAGGCGGTGCTGGGTAGGGGTGGAGATCCGAGAGAAGAGGCCTGAGCCGCGATCCTTCGCCACTGGAGCGCCAGGGCGGGCAGCACTCCTTTGGGGGTGGGCCGAGATCCCGTGGGACCGGCACTCCGATGAGGTATACCTGAGCACACTCATCAATCCGACTTATCGTCAGGAGCACTGAGAATGAGGTCGATCCGCGTCCTTATGGCTTCGTTCCTCCTCGCCGGCCTCGCCTCCGGGGCGACCGCTCAGGAGGGGCTCAAGATCTATATCTCGGCAGACATGGAGGGCGTCGTCGGAGTGGTGACTGGCGAGCAGCTCGGACCGTCCGGGTTCGAGTACCAGCGGGCCCGCGAGTTCATGACGGCTGAGGTGAACGCAGCGATCCGGGCAGCCCGGGAGGCTGGAGCCACGGAGATCGTGGTGAGTGATTCGCACGGGAACGGCCAGAACCTCCTGATGGACCGGCTCCCGGAGGACATCCTGCTGGTCCGATCGTGGCCCCGTCCGCTCATGATGATGGAGGGCGTCGACGAGACCTTCGACGGGGCGGTCTTCATCGGCTATCACGCCAGCACGACGAATCGCCAGGGAGTGCGGGCTCACACCCTGTCCAGCGGGAACCTGACGGCCGTCCGCTTGAACGGGGTGGAGGTTCCCGAAGCGGGAATCAATGCCGCCATCGCGGGACACTTCGGTGTTCCGGTGATCATGATCTCAGGCGACGACGCCATTGTGGACGAGGCCAGAGCTCTGCTTGGAAACATCGAAGGAGCCACGGTCAAGTGGAGCCACGGATTCCATTCGGCCAAGACGATGATGCCGGGGGCCGCCTACAGGCTCATCGGCGACAAGGTGCAAGCGGCCATCGGCAGGATCGACGACTTCGAGCCGCATCGCCTCGAGGGACCCATCGAGCTGGAGCTATCCTTCAAGAACTACCTCGCGGTGGAGGTCCTGAGCCTGCTCCCCATCGTGGAGCGGGTGGATGCCCACACGATCCGCTACGTGGCCGACGATATGGTTCAGGTGTCGAGGTTTCTGGAGTTTGTCCTCACCTACAGCCCGTCCCTCAGCCCCTAGCGATCGGGATCGGAGACGGGCTCGAGGGGCGGGGCGGGGTGGTCTGGGCGGGCCTCCTTCGGTCGGTTCAGTCGCTTCACGATTCGCCGCGTGAGTCGCCGTGGGATGAAGCGCACGAGAAGGGACAGGGCGCGATTCTGGAGCCCCGGGATCACCAACGGTTTGCCGGCCATCATGCCCGCGTAGCCCACACGGGCCACTTCTTCGGCATCCATGATTCCGATGTGCAGGAACTGGGCGCGCTCCACTCCAGCCTTTGACTGGAATTCGGTATACGTGGTCCCGGGACAGAAAGCAGTGACTGTGACACCGCTACCCCTCGCCTCCTCGGCCACGGCCTCCGTGAGAGAGAGGACATAAGCCTTGGTGGCGTAGTACACGGCCATGAGCGGCCCGGGCTGGAAAGCCGCCGTCGAGGCCACGTTCATGATCCTGCCGCGTCCACGTGCCAGCATCGGCCGGAGAAAGAGCTTGGTCAGCTGAGTCAGCGTGACCATGTTCAACTGCATCTCCCGCTCTTCGGTGGCCAGGTCCGTTTCGGCAAACGGACCGGATGTGCCGAATCCTGCGTTGTTCACGAGAACGTCCACGCGGCGAGATTCCTGTTGGAGGGTCTCGAACAGGCGATGGGCGCTATGCGGATCCGCCAGATCCTCCTGTAGCACGTCGGCCCGCACGCCGTGCAGTCCGGCCACTTCCTTCGCGACCTCTTCCAGCCTCTCCTTCCGCCGCGCGACCAGGACGACATCGTGGCCATCTCGGGCGAGCAGGCGGGCCAGCTCGAGCCCGATGCCACTGGAGGCTCCGGTGACCAGGGCGGTCCGCGTTGACGTACCTTTGTCCTTGTTCATGGCTCTCGTGATCCGAGTGGACCGGTCGTCGTCGCCGCGGCGGCATCCCTCGGACGGCCGCAGGTCTCTCGCCTTCGCAGGCCGCCCTCCCGAGCTGCGGTCAGTGACCCGAAGCCCCGCTGTCCGGGTCCCGCGGATCGGCTGCGCCCAACCGCTCTCCCGTGATCGGGTCGATCATGATCGCGTGAACGCGACCCTGGGTGCCTCGGACCACCACCCCATGCCCCCTTTCGTTCAATGCCTCCAGCACGTCCGACGAGACCCCGTCCGCCTCGATCCGGATCTGATCGGGGAGCCATTGATGGTGGAGGCGCGGCGCTTCCACCGCCTCTTGGATGCCCATCCCGTGATCGAGCACGTTGAGCAGGACCTGGAGGACGCTGTTGATGATCGTCCGGCCTCCGGGGCTGCCCACCACGGCCAGGAGTTCTCCATCACGCGTGACCACCGTGGGTGTCATGGACGACAGCATCCTCTGCTCCGGACGAGCCAGATTGGGTTCCGTGCCGATGAGGCCGCTCTCGTCAGTGAGCCCCGGTGCCGCGTTGAAATCCCCCATCTCGTTGTTGAGAAGGAAGCCCGCTCCGGGCACGACGATCTTGGACCCGTATCCCGCCTCCAACGTGTAGGTGACGGATACGGCGGTCCCCTCGCGATCCACGACCGAGTAATGGGTCGTTTCCCGACTTTCTGCAGGCTGGGCCACATCAGCTGGCTCGGAGGGGGAGGCCACCACGGGATTGATGGTCGCGCGCGACTCCGAAGCGTACTCCTTGCTGGTGAGTCGTTCGACGGGCACTTCGGCGAAGTCGGGATCAGCGAGGAAGCGGGCCCGGTCGCGGAAGGCGATCCGCATGGCTTCCACGAGGTGGTGGATGTACTCCGCCGAGTTGTGCCCCATCCTCGGCAGGTCGAATCCCTCGAGAAGATTGAGCATCTGCACCAGGGCGACGCCGCCGCTGCTGGGAGGNNNNTGACGATCTCGTAACCTCTATAGGATCCCCGCACGGGATCACGCTGCGTTGCCTGGTAGCGTAGAAGGTCCTCTTCGGTGATGAGTCCCCCACCTTTCCGCATCTCCTCCGCAACGAGGCGTGCGGTCTCACCCTGGTAGAAGCCCTTTCGGCCGTCCCTCATGATGCGCTCGAGGGTCCGGGAGAGATCGGGCTGGTGGAGGACATCTCCCGGCTCGTAAGGCTCGCCGTTCTTGGAGAATGCCGCCACGCTGGCCGGATAGGGCTGCATGCGAGGCATGACTCCCCTCAGAGATCGGGCCAGCGTCTCGCTGACCTCGAAGCCATCCTTGGCGAGCCTGACAGCCGGCTCCACAAGTGCGGGCCAGGGTTGGGTGCCGAATCGGTCGTGAGCCAGGGCAAGTCCGGCAACCGTGCCCGGCACTCCCACAGACAGGTAGCTATTGTGGTGGAGATCTCGGGAGTACTCACCAGCCTCGTCGAGAAACATCTCCGGGTGAGCCGCCAGAGGTGCCTTCTCCCGGAAGTCCAACGCTACCGCCTCACCATCCGGGAAGCGGATGACCATGAAACCGCCGCCGCCGATGTTCCCTGCGGTGGGGTGGGTCACTGCGAGAGCGAACCCGGTGGCAACGGCCGCGTCGATGGCGTTGCCCCCGGCGCGCAGGACCCCGCTGCCGATCTCGCTGGCCAGAGCGTTGGCGGACACCACCATGCCGTGTTTCGCCCGTAACGGAGTGTGGCTGGTGGTGGTTGGAGTTGGCTCGGTCTGCTGTGCCCGGATGGGCCCGTACGGTACAACAGCTAGGGCGAGGGCACACGCTGCGAGAAGGAGAAGTGGCAACCTCCGCCTGGTGCGTTGGGGCGGGTGGGTCTTCATGACTCCTCAGGGGCAAGTGTCGTATGGGCTCCCGGCGTTGCCGGGGTCATCTGGCGTATACACCCATCAACTCGGTGGTGTCCAGGACGTGTCCGTCCATCTCGTCCAGGAGGTCGAGCTTCGTCGCGCCGGGTGGCAGATCGAGAAGCCTGTCGAGGGCGTAGAGCTTGAAGAAGTACCGGTGAGATCCTCGGGGAGGACAGGGTCCGCCGTATCCAGTGCGCCCCCAGCTGTTGGTTCCGTTTCGACTTCCGTCGGGGAGAGTGGAGGAGGTCGGGACCCCCTCCTCGAGCCTCTCGGCGTCGCCTGGGACGTTGTAATGGACCCAGTGAACCCAGGTGCCAACGGGGGCGTCCGGATCATCCATGATCAAGGCGAAGCTCACGGTACCTTCAGGTGGCTCGCTCCAGGCCAGCGGGGGGGAGACGTCTTCACCGTCACAGGTGTACCGGGTCGGTATCGCCTGCCCGGGCTCGAAGGCCTCGCTCGTGATATGGAAGGACATGGATACACTCCTTGGGTAGCCCGGGGAAGGGGCTCTGCACGCACGGCAATCCTTCCCGGATCAGTCTCGATTTCTGCGGGTGCCTGGGCCCCCCGACCTCCGTTGCATCACCATGCCGATGGATGCCGTCAGGATCCCCGCCACCCGGACGGCAACCGCGATGGCATCCGGGCCCACGAACTCCGCGAAGGCAGCGGCCGCCAGACCCCCTCCGAGGAATAGCCATCCTCGAACTGCCCGGAGCCGTTCCCGGCCCCGCACGATGCCCGAGAGAGCTCCCAGCAAGATATGCAGCCCCAACAGGAGCACCACGGCCATGAGGACGATAACGAGGGCATCCCCCAGATGCTGGGGATCGGCCGCTCCAGAGACCAGGTCCTGAAGATTCGGTTGGGATCGTATCACTGCGCGCGGGATCTCGACTCAGCTCTCCCGCAAGAACTCCCCTGGAAAGCGTGCCACACAGGCCATGACCTGCGTCATGGCATCGATTCCATCAGCCTGTGTGTGACCCTCGGCATCGAACAGAGCGCTGACGGCGCGGGCTCGTCCGGAGGGGTCGTCCACGGCCTGAAGGCCAAGGGCGATTCCATAGTTTCCGATGTCACTCTTGACGTGAGGAAGGCCAGGCCAGCGGCAGAAGTACCCCGGTGGATCCACCCACATGCTGTCCAGTGTCCGCAGCGCCTGACATCGCACCTGGAGGGCCCACTGCTCTCCCGGGAAGAAGTGGCTGAGCCAGAGCGTCATCCCGAGAGCCAGGTCTTCGTCAGCCTTCTGGTCCTGGTGCGCCTGGCCAATGAGATCCCGCAGCTCCGCGATCTCGGCTGTGAGCTCGCGGGGGGCCAGCAGGCGGTAGATGACGAAGCCCTGGTAGGGCTCCACCGTGCCGAATCCGGTTCCAGGGTAGGCCGCGCTCAGATCTTCCTTCATCTTGCGATAGACGCCGATCCGCGGCCGCACGAACGAAGAGTGGATCTCCCGGACCAGATTGACAGCGCGTTCGTGGTACTTGGCATCGATCTGGCCGAGGCGGTGCAGGGCGTAGATCCACATCGTCAGATGTCCGAAGAACTGACCGTCTCGATCCCAGCGCTCGCCGGTACGGATTCCCTTGCGGAGGCCCAGCACGCGATCCACCTGCGCAGCCACCCATCGCGCTTGCTCCAGGTGGGTTTCGTCCCCGAGGTGGTGGTACAGCGAAACGAGGAGAACCACACCGCAGGCGTCCGTCCACAAGTACCGGTCGCCGTTGGGCCAGGCTCCGTGCTGTCCCATCCAGCGAAGCTTGTTCCGCACGATTCTGAGATCCTCGTCGGCCGAGGTCCTCAACAGCGGCGAATTCACGGCGATACTCCTGGACATCATCGCGCGATTTCGTTCGGGGCGATGACGCGTGCGTTTCGGGTATCCGAAATCGTGCCAGATGCTGATCTGCAAATCGCAGACCTATCCCGACACATCGGCCCCCAGCCCGGGACGAAGCGAGCCCTCGCGTATCGGAAAGGTGCGCAGGCTCCTGTGTCGAGGAGGGGATTCGATGGCTTCGGAATCGTCGGATCCAGGAGGGTGCCGTGACGAACCCGGCCTGCACAGTCTGTCTCAAGAGCGGACAAAATGGGCCTGCCAGTGGGCGACGGCCCGCTAGAGACACTTCCGCAGAGCGGGTGGACTGCCGACGCGCAGGAAATACAGTCCCGCGAATACTCCGGTGGCCAGCCGGCGTACCCAGAGCGTCATGCGATGGACGGCGACCCTTGGCGTCGGCGTGAGCGAGTCCCGGCTCACTCAGCCGTGCCAGACGTCTCGCCGCCTGGGTACTGAGCAGGGCAAAGGAGGCCGGTGGACTTGCTTGTGACGCCTTCTGGCAGCCCCTACGTTGCCACGACGAGGACCTCGATCGAGCGCTAGCGGTGAAGGAGGGATCATGGCGTCGCTTCCACCTCACTCCCTCAGAGGTCGTCTCCTCCTCCTGGTCGTTCTGGCATTCATTCCCGCCGTCGGCCTGTTCATCTACGCGAATCTGCAGCTCCGTCGTGTGATGGTGGAGGCCGGCGAGGAGGAGCTCTTGAGGTCGGCGGAGGTGATCTCGGCTGACTACCGGCGCCTGATCGACGAAACGAGGGCCCTGCTCTTCGCACTTTCCGGGATCGAAGAGGTGCGCGACTACCGCAATCCGGATTGTGACCGTCTCCTGGCCCGCGTCCTGGAGGGCACTCCGCGCCAGACCGCCCTTGCCGTGATCGCCCTGGACGGGTACCGGGTGTGCGGGGCCCAGTCGCTGGATGCGCCGCTGTATCTGGGGGATCGCAGCTATGTGATGCGGGCCATGGGGACCAAGCGGTTCGCGGTCGGCGACTATCAGGTGGGCCGGATCACGGGCAAGCCCACGGTGGGCCTCGCCTACCCCGTTCTCGACGAGCAGGGAGACATCGTTTGCGTCCTGGCGACGACACTGGACCTGAATCGCCTCGCCGAGCATGCGTCGGGGGCGGAGCTGCCCGAGGGCTCAACATTCACCTTGTTGGACCGGGCCGGTAGGGTTCTGGTTCGATTCCCCGAGGCCGAACGGGTCGGCGAAGTCCCGGGCCCGGACTTTCCGCCAGTGAGGCCATTGAGCGTGGAACCGACGGTGGTTGAGGGCGTCGATCTGGACGGTGCGGACAGGAACTTCGCGATCACGCCCCTTTTGGGGGAGGGATCGGAGCCGGAGGGGTACCTTGCCGTGGGTCTCTCCGAGGGATCTGCGGCGGCGAACGTGAATCGGATGTTCCGGACGGACCTGGGCCTCCTCGGTTTCAGCGCGATTCTGCTGTTTCTGATTGCGTGGGGATACGGACATTCGTCCATTCTGAGACAGACATCCGCCATCATCGAGGCGGAGCGCCGCTTCGCGGGGGGGGATCTGAGCGCCCGAACGGGTCTTGAATACGGAGACGACGAGCTGGGTGGCATCGCGAGGGCATTCGACGAGATGGCGTCTCGCATCCAGGCGCGTCAGGAACACGAGAGCTGAGGCCAGGGTCTAACTGGCTTGCAGTGAAGCCGAGCCTCTCCGAGGCGCAGGCACTCCGCTCCACAGGCAGGTAGGTGTCGGGCCTCTTTCCCGCGAGGGAGCCACGTGTTCAGCAGGTGCCTCTTCTGCCACAAGCCCTTCCCGTCCAACGGGTCGTTCCTGCATCTCCCGGCAGGGCGGAAGATCGCCTACGATCCGGGTCGGGGTCGCCTGTGGATCATCTGCGACAGGTGTCAAAGGTGGAACCTCTATCCCCTGGAGGACCGGGCAGAAGCTCTGTGGGCTCTCGAGAGGCTGGCTCGCGACCGAGGCCGTCTTCTGGCTCGGACCGAGAACGTGTCTCTGCTGGAAGCCGGACGGCTGGTCCTGATCAGGGTCGGAGAGGCAGGTCTGGCGGAACAGGCGTGGTGGCGGTACGGGCGGGAATTGCGCAAGCGGAGAACCAGCTACGAGAGTCGCTTCTCGCGGGTGATGTCGTATGCCTACGGGGGTGTGGCGTACCTGGGAGAAAGCCTGGGTCTGGCGGATGTCGGCCTCAACGTGACGTGGGACGACACCCCGCTTGCCGACATCGTTCGGTGGCGCCGCTTCGGATGGGCTGCCTGGCGGGGCCGCGTGCGGTGTCCCTACTGCGACAGCGTGTTGCGAGCTCTGCTGTACGATCTCTCCTGGTGGATCTATCCCTTGACATCAGAGGATGGGAAACTGGCCGTGGGAATTCCCTGCGCCCGATGTGATCCCTGGACACCGGAGAAGGTGTATCGGCTCGAGGGCACCGAGGCAGTGAGCGTGCTGCGACGCGCTCTTGCCTATCAGCACGTGGCGGGCGCCTCCGAACGGGTCATTCGGGATGCGGCCCGCGAGATCGAGTCCGCCGGTTCGCCGGATGAGTATGCGAGGGAGGTGGGAGAAGAGCGAGCCTCCCTCTGGAAGCTCGGAACGACCCGTACCGTGGCCCTGGAAATTGCGGTCAATGAAGGTGCGGAGCGTGACATGCTGCAACTGGAGGTACGGGTGCTCGAGCAGATGTGGGAGAAGGAGGAGGAGCTGGCCCGCATCATGGACGAGGATCTCACGCCGCCCGGACCGCTGAGCCGTCATCTGCGACGGCTCCCGCCACGGCCGGCGGCGAAGACTCCCAGAGTGTCTTCCTGACGAGATCTACCGACGGTCTTCCCAGACGACCTTCCCGGCGACGATCGTGGCGAGGATCCGCCCGTCCAGCAGAGATCCCGGGTCGTCGGCGCCCACGTTGAGAGGATCCACGTCCATGACCGTGAGATCGGCCCACCTTTCGACGTCGATGATGCCGGTCTGTTGTTCGGTGAAGCTGGCGAAGGCTGCCCAGGTGGAGTAGGCCCGAAGCGCCTCCTCCGGGGACATCCGCTGGTCGGGGTACCATCCTTCCGCAGGCTGTAGATCCTTCCCGCGACGAGTGATGGCCGCGTGAAGGCCGTAGAAGATGTCATGGTCCGAGCCTGGGAGATCGGAATTGAAGATCAGCCGGGTCCCGGCGGCCCGCAGGGAGCGCCATGCGTAGGCTCCGGTGATCCGGTCGGCTCCGAGGCGATCCTCTGCCCAGGCCCTGTCCTCCACGGCGTGCGGGGGCTCCATGGAGGCGATAAGACCCAGCTCCGCGAAGCGACCTATGTCGTCGGGATGAACCACCTGCGCGTGCTCGACCCGGTGCCTTTGGGCCCGGGTGTCCGGGCTCTCGGCGAAGATCCGCTCCAGGAAATCGAGCGTTTCACGGTTCCCCGCGTCCCCAATGGCGTGAATGGCCATCTGGAAGCCTCCGCGCATCATCTCACCCACCCGCTCCGCGTCGAACCCGTAGGCGCCGCCGGCGAGCCCCCGGTGACCGGACCGATCGGAATAGTCCTCGAGGAGCTTGGCTCCACGGGAGCCGAGCGCCCCGTCGTAGAACACCTTCACGGAGCGGGTGCGCAGCATGGATTCGGTGCCGGCATCCGGTCCCTTCTCGATCCAGGTCTGGAGCAGCCCCTCGTCCCGCGCTGAGAGCATTGCGTAGACTCGGATCGGAAGCTCACCAGCGGCCTCCAGCTCCTCCAGGGCCTTCAGGGTCTCGGGAGAGACCCCCGCCTCGTGAACGGCGACATAACCAGCCTCCGCCATGGCTCCAAGAGCCGTCCGGATCTGGTATCTGCGGTCTTCTTCCGACGGTGGGGGAACGGCCCGAGCCAGGAGAGGCACGGCCCGGTTCAGCAGCAACCCCGTGGGGTCTCCATCTGCGGCCCTCCGGATCTCTCCACCGACGGGATCATCTGTTTCGGCCGTGATACCTGCAGCCTCGAAGGCTCTGCGATTCCCCCATGCGGCGAAGCCGTGCAATCCTCGCATGAAGACCGGATGATCGGGAACCCGCTCAGAGAGGAGCGCCATGTCCGGGTACCGGTTGGCCCACGCCCCTTCGTCCCATCCGTACCCGACGATCCAGGAACCAGCAGGAAGGTCCGCGGCTCGGGCCACTACTCGCTCGACGGCCTCCGCCTCGGTGTCCACTCCCGTCAGATCGATGCGGGTCAGTACCTCCCCCAGCTCGACTACATGGGTGTGGGACTCCACCAGCCCTGGCACCACCACGGCCCCGCCCAGGTCCATCACTCGTGTCGAAGGTCCCCGGAGATCCGCGGCGCGATCGTTCGGTCCAACGAAGATTATTCGGTCACCGACGATGGCGATCGCCTCCGCATCCGGGCTCCAACCATGGTCTGCGGAGTAGGGCGCGTCGGCGGCGGGAGCGCCCCGAAGATCGGGATCGCTCCACGCGAAGCTATACACTCGGCCGTTCAGCAGGAGAAGATCGGCCGTCGGCGCGTCTGTTGCTCCGTCGCATGCGGACAAGGTGAGGAGAAGCGTGAAGATCCTCAGCCGAAGGCCCGGTGACGTTGCGCCGGATGTCGCGGTTCTTCTCCCCACGGGCATCTGTCTCCTACTCCGACCAGCACACGGGATCACCCACGCGGATCGTTCCCCCGTCCTCGACCTCTCCATAGGTGCCCCCCGCCCAGTCCGGGGCCATCGCCTCACGAAGTCCGGCATGGGCCTCGTCCATCCTGTGGCATGGCTTGGTCTCGCCTCGGATCCTGAGGGTGCACTCCCCCACCCGGAGCCCACGACCCCGGCTGTCTCGCAGATCGACGCCCTTGATCATCAGGTTCGCGCGACGGATGGCTGGATCCAGATCGGTTCCAGCCTGACGGCTGAGGCGATCCCAGACCTCGGCCTCGATCACTGTAACCTGCCGGGAACCGCCCTGGTTGGCGTTGCCCACGAGGCCGGCCGTTGGCAGCAAACGTGCCTCTGACGTGGCATCCATTGGACCGCGACGGGTTCGCTTGATCCAGATGGCGAGAAGTTGGCCCGTGTTTTGGGGCACGTCACCCGTGGGTCGAGGCACGTCCATGGGGGGCCTCCTGACTCCCCTTTCAGGGCTTGAAGAGCGCGAGGGATGCCGCGAGAGCGCCCAGCGCGGGAAGGGCCAGGAGCGCCGGTCCCGCGAGAGCCGGTCTCCGGTAGGGCAGGGCGATCAGGCCTCCGGTGATCAGCCAGATGGCCAACTTGCCCCACACCCAGCCCGGGAACCTCGCACCGTGGTCGACACCAATTCGAGCGAGCATGCCGAACCCCCCGAGTGCGATGAGCACCCAGCCGACCCCGTGGAGGATCGACAGGGATCGGCGCAGGGGATTCCGGGTCCTCTCCCCCCCGGCAGCCGCGTGCGCGGCGGTCCCCGCCAGCGCCACGAACGCCATCAGAATGCCGAACAGGTGGAAGAGCTTGTAGATGGAGTACGGTATCATCGTCCTATCGGGATGAGGGCTTGCCTGGGGACGGTTGTCGGATCTTCATCGCCGAACCTCGGTGGGAGGGGGTTTCTGACCGGGTGGGAGGGGTGAACTGTAGGGCCTTCCTCCGGTGACCTCCCGGAAGTGCTCCTGTGCACGCTCCAGGAGGTCAGGGTCGGCCATCAGCTCGATACCCGTCATGGCCAGAACTTCGGTTGCCACCTGTGCCCCTCGCACCGCTCCCTCCGTTCCGTGGGACGCAGAGGTGGCCCAGCTGTGCCAGGGGATGCCGGCTGCGGCCGTGGTCACGGTGAAGCCGCCAGTGGCCGCGATCCGGCTCACCTCGGCCACGTCTGTGGACCCCCCGCCCGTGGGCTTCGGGCCTTGCGCGAGAGGCTTGACGTCCGTGTCGAGCCCCTTGTCCTCGACTTCGAGGAATCGCTGCAGGGCACGCGCGAACGCCTGGTCCTCCTCGGTGAATGCCGGGGCGCCCACCCGCTCCAGGTTCCGCTGGATGGCCTCCTGAATCGGCCGATTCAGGAGCGTTGCGTGAACTCCCGTGACGAGTGTGACATCGTGCTCCGTTCGGGTGGCCATGGCCGCCCCTGCCGCGATGTCGAGGATCCATTCGTAATACCGCTCCACCGCTTCCCGATCGGTATCCCGGACGTAGTACCAGACCCGGGCGTATTCGGGAACGACGTTGGGAGCCTCGCCGGCCGCTGGGATCACGTAATGGATGCGGGTGGAGGGCCGGACATGCTCCCGCATGAGGTTCACCCCGTCATTCATGAGTTCCACCGCGTCCAGGGCGCTGCGGCCGTTCCAGGGGTCTGCGGAGGCGTGTGCGGCCTGACCCCGAAACTCTACCGTGAAGTTGTTCATGGCCCGGGACGGCTCGTTGTCGGTGGCTGTCTCCAGGCCCGGATGCCAGTGGAGCGCGGCATCCAGGTCATCGAAGAGGCCTGACTTGGCCATGTAGACCTTCCCCACCACGGTTTCCTCGGCGGGGGTGCCGTAGAGCCGGATCGTCCCCGCGACCCCTCGCTCCCCCATGGTACGCCTGATGGCGACGGCGGCCGCTACGGATGCGGCGCCGAAGAGGTTGTGCCCGCAGCCCTGACCGTGAGGATGCCCGTCCTCCCGCGGCGCACGTCGGGGCTCCACCGCGTTTCCGATTCCTGGAAGCGCGTCGTATTCTGCCAGGATCCCGATGACGGGTCTCCCCTCCCCGTACGACGCCACGAAGGCAGTGGGCATTTCCGCCACGCCCGTCTCCAGGGAGAATCCTTCCGCCTCGAGGACCTCCGTGAGGTATTTCGCGGACTCGGACTCCAGGAGTGCCGTCTCGGACAGCTCCCAGAGGCGAGCCGAGATGGAGCGCACTAGCGGGGCGAGCTCCTTGGCCTGGGCCCAGGCCTCCGCCTTCGCTTCTCCCGCAGCCTGGCCGTGCGCGGGCTGGATCGAGACGAACAGCGCCAGAAGGGCGGCGGCCATCCCGGGAGGAGCTGTGAGAGGCCGGGAGAAGGGTTGGTACATCGGGTGTTCACTCTCCAGCATCGGGTGACGGCGTGCGGCTGCGGACGGACAATGATCGGCGACGGCTCATGCCCCGGCAAGCGTGGGACATATTGCCCCGGGTGGGGCAAACGTCGGACGCCTGCCGGGGCGGAAAGAGACGGCTTGTCCGCTGCTCTCTCGACGGTTTCGCGGTGCCGGGGATTCTGGCACCGTGATTGCTCACGGGGTCACGGCTCATCTTCGGCTGGGCGCTCGCAGCTGTCGAGGGTCCGACGTAGGGGCAGGCAAGCGGAACCGGAGAAACGAGGTCTTTCGTGAAGCGAATCGTTATCCTGGGGGCCGGAACGGCGGGGACGATGATGGCGGCCAAGCTCAGGCTCGCCCTGGAGCCCGATGAATGGAAGGTCACGCTCGTGGACCAGGACGACGTCCACGTCTATCAGCCCGGTCTCCTGTTCATTCCCTTCGAGATCTATGGCCCACGAGACCTGACGCAGCCGCGCACGCGGTATGTGCCTTCGGGCGTGGATTTCGTGATGAGCGAGATCGACGTCATCGAGCCCGATCAGAACCGCGTTCGCCTCATGAGCGGACAGGAGCTCCCTTACGACTTTCTGATCATCTCCACGGGGAGTCGCATGGATCTATCGGAGACCGAGGGGCTCGACGGGGAGGGCTGGCGGAAGAACGTTTTCGATTTCTACACGCTGGATGGGGCTACGGCGCTGGGCGAGCGATTCAAGAACTGGAAGGGTGGAAGGCTGGTTCTGAACATTGTCGAGATGCCCATCAAATGCCCGGTGGCACCCCTTGAGTTCGTCTTCCTGGCGGACTGGTATTTCCACGAGGTAGGGATCCGGGACAAGGTCGAAATCGTGTACGCCACTCCACTGGAGGGCGCTTTCACGAAGCCGCGGGCCTCCAGGATGCTGGGCGGGCTTCTCGAGGAGAAGAACATCGTGGTGGAGGGTGAGTTCGCTGCCGGCGAAGTGGATTCGGCCAAGGGGGTCCTTTCCAGCTGGGACGGTCGCGAGGTCAACTTCGATCTCCTGATTACGATTCCCACCCACAAGGGGAGTGAGGCCATCGCGCGGTCGGACATGGGAGACGAGCTCGACTTCGTTCCCACTCACCGACATACGCTCCAATCCCAGAACTGGCACAACGTCTTCGTCATCGGAGACGCGACGGACCTTCCCAGCTCCAAGGCTGGCTCGGTGGCGCATTTCCAGGGGGAAGTCCTGCAGGAGAACGTCCTTCGGGCCATCAACGAACGCGATTTGCTGCCGGCCTTCGATGGCCACGCGAACTGCTTCATCGAGACAGGCTTCGGGAAGGCGGCTCTCATCGACTTCAACTACGAGACCGAGCCGCTTCCGGGGAAGTTCCCACTGCCGGGGATCGGTCCTTTCGACCTGTTGGGCGAGAGCCAGATGAACCATTGGGGCAAGATCGCGTTCAGGTGGATGTACTGGAACGTGCTCATCCGGGGCGCCGAGATGCCGGGCATCGATGCCCAGATGTCCATGCTGGGGAAGTGGAGCTGACCATGGCGAGCGAAGTGACTTCCGATCCCGGAGCTGCGGAGGTGCTGGCAGTTCCTGGCGGCCTCGAGAGCCGGATCACGGAGCTCTCCCAAAAGGTGGACCGCATCAGCGAGATTCTGGAGGAATTCGATCGGCGCCGGGAGGTCCTCGAACAGCTCAGAGAGGATCTCAAGCCGATGGCCACCGGGGCCATGCGCACCGCCATCAGGAAGCTCGGCGACCTGGAACAAAACGGGACGCTGGCGGTGGTTCATGAGGCCATCCGGGTGCTGGAGCGGATTCCCGTCACGTTGAGTGAAGCAGACGTTCAGCTACTCGGGGACAACATCGCCCATCTGCTGTTCACCGCGAAGAACCTCACACAGCCCGAAATGTTGGATCTGGCAGACCGGGAAGCCTCCGCGTTGCGGTCGGCTCAGGAAGCCAGACCGGTGGGCCTCGTCGGTTTGCTCCGCTCCCTGCGGGACCCGGAGGTGAAGAAAGGGATGGGCGTGCTTGTGGAGCTGTTACGCGGCTTGGGAAAGGACGCTCCATCCCCGGCATCATGAGACGCGAGTGCAGGGACGACAATCACTGAAGAGCGACAGGAACCGAGAACAGGAGCGACGACTATGGCAGCGCAGACCATCGCCGGATACACAGTGGATGTGGACGAAGATGGGTTCCTCACGAGCCCGGAGGAGTGGAACCGGGAGATCGCGGAAGCCATCGCCCAGGACGTGGGCATCGAGCTGACGGACAAGCACTGGGAGGTCATCGAGTTCGCCCGGTCCGACAACGAGGCCAAGGGAGAGCCCCCCGGTGTGAGGAGGATCACGAAGCAGACGGGCGTCTCCATGAGGGAGATGTATCAGCTCTTTCCCAAGGGCCCTGGAGTCCTGGCGGCCCGAATCGCGGGATTGACCAAGCCCAAGGGCTGCGTTTGAGGAGCGGAGCAGCGTCTGGGCCGGGGTCGGACTCGTTCCTTGACGCCACCTGTAGCCCGGACCGATTGACGGAGGAACCATGGCGGAGGAAAACGGACGGAAGCTGGCCATCATCTGCTCCAAGGGGAGCCTCGACATGGCCTATCCAGGTCTCATTCTGGCGAACGCAGCCCGGATGATGGGCGTCGACGCGATGCTCTTCTTTACGTTCTGGGGTCTGGACATCGTGACGGAGAAGACCATCGACCACCTCCATGCCGGGGTGGTTGGCAATCCGTCGATGCATCTGCCCACGATGATCAAGGGATTGCCGGGCATGGACGCCCTGGCCACGTCCATAATGAAGAAGAAGATCGCGGAGATCGACATCCCCGACATCCGT
>JBDHKE010000382.1:0-26354 GCA_039586555.1 Gemmatimonadota bacterium
CACGTTCGTGCGCCAGATCCTGCAAGCCAGGGCCGCGAGGGAGGATACGCCTCCGGACTGGTGCTACGTCTTCAACTTCGAGGACCCTCGGCGCCCGCGGGCCCTGTCGTTGCCTCCGGGGCTGGGACCGAAAATGCAATGGGACATGACGGAGTTGGTGTCCGACCTGCGAAGAGCGATCCCCGGAGCATTGGAAAGCGACGAGGTGGCGGGTCAGCGCAACCAGATCGTCGAAGAGCGTGGGCGGGTGGCGGCCAACGCGATGGAAGAACTCAAGACCGAGCTCGAGGACAACCCGTACGTCGCACTCATCGGCGGAAAGGACGCCATGATGGTGGTGGCGGCCCGAGGAGGGGAGCCTCTCCCCAGCGATGTGTACAACGAGCTGCCCGAGGACGTCCGGGAGACTATCGACGCCCACGTGCGAGACGCCGGGAAGCAGCTCTTCCAGATCCAGCGAAAAGTACACCGGCTGCAGCGGGACGCCCGGGAAAAGGTTGCGGAGTTCCATCAGGAAGTGACGCGACAGGTGGTCACTCATCACATCGCGGTGCTGCTGGAGAAATACTCCGAAGTGGAGAGCGTCAAGAGCTTCCTGCATCTGGTGGGCGAGGATATGGTGAAGAACGCGGACGAGTTCATCACTGCGAACGGGGATAGCGGGGATGGCTCCCGGGCCCTCGGACCGGACCAGGAGGAGTTCTTCACGCGCTACCGGGTGAATCCCCTGGTGACCAACGCCCCGGGATCCGGCGCGCCGGTGATTCTGGAGTCCAATCCGAGTCTCAAGAACCTCCTGGGACAGATCGAGGGCCAGATGCGGTTCGGGGTCATGGTAACCGACTTCAGCAGGATCGCTCCGGGAGCGGCCCACCGCGCGAATGGCGGCTATCTCATCGTGAAGGCGGAGGACGTTCTGACTCGTCCGCTGGTCTGGCCCGCCCTCAAGCGAACCCTGCAGACCCGGGAACTCCGACCGGCCGATGCCGCGTCCGAGCTGGGTGTGTTCGCCACGGAATCCCTGGAGCCGCAGGCAATCCCGGCCCGGATCAAGGTCGTCCTGATCGGGGAGCCGCATTACTTCTACCTGCTGCAGGGGGTGGATGTGGAGTTCGCCGAGCTCTTCAAGGTCAAGGTGGACTTCACGCCTCACATGGACCGCACCGCCGATACGGAGCGGAGCTACGCCCGGTTCGTGGCGGCGGAGTGCGAGCGCGAAGGTCTCAGTCCGTTCGATTCCGAAGCCATGGCGCGGATCGTCGAGGAGGGATCCCGCATCACCGGGGACCAGACCAAGCTCACGACGCGACTCCGTGAGGTGGGCGATCTGGTGAAGGAGGCCGCTCACCACTCCCGGGTCGCTGCTCGGGACGTCGTGACGGCCGAGGACGTAGAGACCGCCCTCCGCCAGCGAGCCCGACGGAACCGGCGTCCCCATCGGCAGCTGCTGGAGATGATCGAGAGGGGGGTGCTGAGCTTCGAGCCCGAGGGCGAGGCCGTGGGCCAGCTGTATGGGATCGGGCTCCTGTCTCTGAGCGACGAGGCTTTCGGGCGTCCGATTCGGGTGATGGCCAGCGCCTTCCTTGGCACCCGGGGCGTGATCAACATCGAAAGGGAAGCGCGGCTCAGCGGCCGAATCCACAATAAGGGGTTTCTGGTCCTGTCAGGGTATCTGGGGTGGCGGTTCGCTCAATCGCGTCCTCTCATCCTCTCGGCGAGCCTCTCGTTCGATCAGTTGTACGAGGAAGTGGAAGGGGACAGCGCCTCGGCGGCGGAGCTCTATGCGCTCATGTCCGCCATATCGGGGGTGCCGGTTCGGCAGGGGATCGGTGTCACGGGCGCCGTAAACCAGGAGGGCTTGATCCTCCCCGTGGGTGGGGTGACCCAGAAGATCGAGGGATTCTACGCGGCCTGCGAGCGCGTGGGGTTCACCGGAGAACAGGGAGTGATGCTTCCACGCCGAAACGTGGAGAACCTGGTCGTCCGTCGAGAGATCCGGGAAGCCGTGGCCGAGGGCCGCTTCCACGTCTGGGCCATCGATCGCGTGGAGGACGGATGGCCCATCCTGACGGGTCTTCAGGCGGGCGAGACGACCGAGGACGGCACCTTCCCGGAGGGGACGGTTCATCACGCGGTGATGGCTCGCCTGTCCGATTGGGGGGAGAAGTGGAAGGGGTTCGGATCGGGTCAGCGGCAGGAAGACGAAGGGGACGAGGAATGAGCGCTGTTCGGGCGTGGCTGTGGCTGTACCAGTGCGGGCAGGGAAAGGGACCAGCCCGCGCGCCGCCGGCCGTTCACACGCCGGCGGGCGCATGACGCGGTCGGGGGCATGAGACGTCGTGAGTCACCGCACCGTGAGGGAAGTGAACGGGAGCGCGAAGTGAGCGAGAGCCCGGGGAGCGAACTCCCCGGGCTCTCGGGTTGGGAAGGCCAGTTGGCCCTCGTCAGTGGCGAGACTTCGGTTACGAACCGTTTCCGAGGGGGCAACCCCGGTTATTGTCGTAGTCCAGGTCGCTTGCGAGCCCAAGGATCACGGAGGGATCCTGGCTAGCCAGCGCCGCGTTCACGTCGGCGATGACGGCGCCAGCCGAACGGGGGTACTCCACGTTCGGGTTGCTGGCGTTCAACACCGCTGCGATGGCGGCACGCAGCAGGATCTCGGCCTTCTCCTCCACCGAGTCTCCACCCTGGAACGAGAGACCGTCGTGGAGCGAAGCCGCACCCAACGCCGAGTATGGAGCGTTTGCTGCCTCGCTGAAGACGCTGGCCACGGACTGATTGGGATCGTAACCGGCCTGAACCCACGCGAACAGATGCTTTCTGAGGTTCTTGTAGTAACCAGGCGTGCAGCCTTCGTCACCGCCCGGCGGCTCCATGTACCCGAAATCGATGGTGCGGTCCGACGCGTCGTTGGTCGGCAGGGTGACCGCGAAGGGGTTGGGGTTGTTGTCGATGGTCGGGTCGCCGCCCACCAACGTCGGCGTCTGCATCCAACCGGCCGGGACGGTGGTCTCGTCCACCATGACCTCGTAATCGCCGGCGCACAGCCCCGAGAACAGGTAGAAGCCGTTCGCGTCGGTGACGGTCTCGGCGATCACGTTGCCGGCGCCGTCCTTGAGGATCACGCGGACGCCGGCCAGACCCACCTCGCCGGGATCCTGGATGCCCTTCGTTCCGCCGGAATCGTTCCAGACGAAGTCACCGATCTCGCCGGTGCAGAGCGGAGAGTTGTAGAAGATCACGACACAGCCGGTCTTGAAGGCGTCGATGGGTCCCGAGATGATGGGGCCAGTCTCGAGGTGTGAGGTGATCTCGAACTCCGCCGGATCGCTGTTGGGTATCCGGTCCTTCGACCAGATGAACACGTTGTCCAGTTGATAACCGCCGGGAACGATCTCCCCGATGGTGACCGTGGCCGCCGGAACCGACGGCTGGCCGCTCACGTCGAACTCGGCGAACGCGACATCCACGCAGTGGCCATCCTGTACCGTCGTGGGTGAATCGATCAGGAACTGGACCCTCGCGGGGTCGTCCACATCGACGGTGAACTGGGCGTCGGTGCCCACCTTGCAAACCGTGAACCATCCCTCTTTGAGGACCGGGAGGAAGTCCTCCGGGTCGGTCCCCACGATGACCACGTCATCGCCCGTGGCCGCCAGCGGCGGAAGCTCCGAACCGGCAATGGACGCGGGGTCCGAGGGCCCCGAGTCGCTACATGCCGTGGGCAGCAGAAAAGCGCCGATCAGAATGAGCGGCAAACCCGCCCGGATCCAGTTGGGTCGAAACATACCATCCCTCCTCTGAGGTCAACGATTGAACTCTGGACCGCGCCAGACCACGGATCACGGCCAAGACCCGGACCGTGCCGGGCAGGGAAAAACCACCACCAACTCGAGGTTGAATCGGGACACGCGGCAGAACAGCGCGTGCCGCAAGAATGCTACGAGGGCGACGATTCCGCAAGAATTATCCCGCGGCCACCCCTGGATGATGGGTGTTTGGCATCGATGTCACATTCCATTCCCATGCATTGGCTTAGAGCGCTCGAGCAGCGCCGCCGCCGCCCCCGAGAGGTGAAGCGAGGATGCAACACTTCGCTGCGCCCGGCCAACGTCTTGACCGATTCCGGTGGACTTTGAGGGGGCGAGTCAGCCTGGCCGGATCAGGGTGGACCGGAGCTGGCTGGAGGCCTTCGCAGGGGCGAAACGGACGGCTCGTCCACCGCCTGCTCATAGCTTGCGTCCTGCCCACTGGTCCGGCACTCTAGGGGTTGTCATGCTGGAACCGCTGGGAGGGCGTCGCGGCCCCCGGCGGAGCTCCACCCATGCGATCCTCCAGCCCCGAGCACCCATGATTGAAGCCGCCGCCGCAGTCGGCCGGCCATCACCCCGGTGGGCGAAGGTCATCGACCACACGCGCTGCATCGGGTGCCACGCCTGCACGACGGCCTGCAAGGCCGAGAATCAGGTTCCCCTCTCGGTGACTCGGACCTACGTGAAGTACGTGGACGTGGGGTTCTTCCCGGAGGCGCGACGGGCGTACCAGGTCACGCGCTGCAATCAGTGCGAAGACGCTCCTTGCGTCATTGCGTGCCCCACCTCGGCCATGTACAGGCGGTCGGATGGTATCGTGGACTTCGACAAGTCCATATGCATCGGATGCAAGGCCTGCATCGCCGCCTGCCCGTACGATGCGATCTTCATCAATCCGTTCGATCATTCGGCCGAGAAATGCAATTTCTGCGCGCATAGGATCGATGTGGGGCTGGAGCCCTCATGCGTGGTCGTGTGTCCGACTCAGGCCATCCTGGTGGGGGACATGAGCGATTCCACCTCGGGGGTGGCCGAAATGATCCACCGGGAACCGGTGGCGGTGCGGCGTCCGGAGAAGGCAACCCGCCCGAAGCTCTACTACAAAGGCGCGCATCAATCCACGTTGGACCCCCTGGCCGCCAGGCGCCCGGAGGGTGGTCTGTTCATGTGGAGCGAACAGGGGAAAGCTCCACATCAGGTCACGGCGGGGCATCCAGGACAGACGGCGGCCTCGGCCGCAGCTCTGTTGAGCTACGACGTTCCCCACCGGGCGCCCTGGGATCGGCGGGTGAGCCTCTACACGTGGACGAAGTCCATCTCATCCGGGGCGTATCTGGCTCCACTGCTGCTCCTTCTTCTCGGGGCTTTCTTGCCCACGGGTATCTCGTGGACGGGACCTCTGTGGCTGTGGGCGGTTCCCGTGGTCGCCGGCCTGTTCCTGGCGATCACGGGTGTGCTCCTCATCTGGGATCTCGAGCATCCTGAACGGTTCTACTTGCTCTTCCTGCGGCCCCATCTCACCAGCTGGCTGGTGCGTGGTGGGTTCGTGATCGGCGCGTACGGCCTCCTAATCTTCGTGCATTTCCTGGCGAACTTCGTCGACCTGCGAGGAGCCCATTGGTGGCTTACGTTTCCGGGCATCCCCCTGGCGATCATGGCGAGCGTCTATACCGCGTACCTCTTCGCTCAGGCCCGGGCTCGAGACCTCTGGCAGAACCCGCTTCTCCCCCCTCACCTTCTCGTCCAGGCGCTCATGGCGGGGTCAGGAGCGATGTTCTTGCTGGCGAGCGTCCTGGAACGGAACGCGGTGTCTCCCCTGGGGTGGCTGTTCGCTCTGTCCAGTGTCGCACATCTGCTGATGGTGTTGGGCGAGTCGACGCTGACGCACGGGACGGCCCATGGGCATCTCGCATCACGGGAGATGACGAGGGGACGATTCGGGGGCTTCTACTGGCTCAGCCTCGGGCTGGTGGCTCTTGGGGTCCTCACTCCGGCCTGGGGTGCCCTGGGAGTCGTCCCGGGGCTGATCGGTCTCCTTGCATTCGAACACGCCTACGTCCAGGCAGGCCAAGCGGTCCCCCTGGCGTGACTGTGGAGGCCCGCATGGATCGAGAGGAAGAATGAACCCGAAGAAGCTGAGCGAGAGGGTTTCGGCGGCGCGTTCCGAGGTCGAGGCACGGGGCGAGACGTTCTACCCGGGACCCAGCCGGGTGCACCTGGCGTCTTTCCCGCCCAAGGAGAGATGGAACGATTGGGTGGAGCTGGACTCCGCGGCCTGGCCCCGCAGGGTGGAAAAGCGGTACATGCTCGTGCCGACGACCTGCTTCAACTGCGAGTCCGCGTGCGGGCTCCTCGCCTACGTGGACCGGGAGACCCTGCAGATCCGGAAGTTCGAGGGGAATCCGGAACACCCCGGCTCCCGTGGGAGGAACTGCGGCAAGGGCCCGGCCACCCTCAACCAGATCACGGACCCCGACCGGATCCTCTATCCTCTCAAGCGGGCTGGGAAGCGAGGGGCGGGAAAGTGGACCCAGGTCAGCTGGGACGAGGCTCTGGAGGAGCTGGCTGGCCGCATCCGCGCGGCAATCCAGGAAGGCCGACACCAGGAGATCATGTATCACGTGGGCCGTCCGGGCGAGGAAGGCTACGCGGAGCGCATGCTCGCTCAGTGGGGAGTCGACGGACACAACTCCCACACCAACATCTGCTCCAGCGGGGCGCGGGCAGGATATCACTTCTGGATGGGCTACGATCGGCCCAGCCCCGATCACGCCAACGCCAGCGTGATCCTGCTTGTCAGCAGCCATCTGGAGGCGGGTCACTACTTCAACCCCCACGCGCAGCGCGTGATCGAAGGGAAGCAGAGGGGCGCGAAGCTCATCGTGCTGGACACTCGCCTGTCCAACACGGCCACTCACGCCGACTACTGGCTATCGCCCTACCCGGGATCCGAGCCCGCCATCTTCCTGGCCATCGTGAACTACCTTGTGCAGAAGGGGCTCTATGACCGCTCGTTCGTACGGGCCTGGTGGAACTGGGCAGAGTATCTGCGCGAGGTCGTGCCGGAAGTGGAGCCGACCTTCGAGAATTTCGAGGCCGCGCTGAGGAGGCTCTACAGCGACTACACGATGGAATATGCCGCGGCGGAGTCGGGGATCGACGCCCGGAAGCTCCAGCAGGTCGCCGAGGTGGTGGCTTCGGCGGGGACACGTCTGGCTACCCACAACTGGAGGAGCGCCGCGGCGGGAAACCTCGGAGGATGGCAGGTCTCCAGGACCCTCTTCATGCTGAACGCGCTTCTGGGGGCCATCGCGACGGAGGGAGGAACCTATCCCAGCGCCTACAACAAGTTCGTTCCCCGGCCGATTCGTCTTCCGAGGCACCCGAAGCACTGGAACGAGCTTACCTGGCCGCGGGAGTACCCGCTGTCCCTCATGGAGATGTCCTTCCTGCTTCCTCACTTGATCCGGGAGGGACGTGGCAGGATCGATGTCTACATGAGTCGGGTCTACAACCCCGTCTGGACCAACCCGGACGGGTTTTCCTGGATCGAGATGTTCACGGACGAAGACAAGGTCGGCTTGCACGTGGCCATGACCCCGACGTGGAACGAGACGGCCTACTTCGCCGATTACATCCTTCCCATGGGGCACAGCTCCGAACGGCACGATGTCAACTCCTACGAACAGTACGACGGACAGTGGGTCTCTTTCCGCCAGCCCGTCCTGCGAGCCGCGCGGGAGCGCCTGGGCGAGGAGGTAGAGGATACGCGCCAGGTGAATCCCGGCGAGGTGTGGGAGGAGAACGAGTTCTGGATCGAGCTCACGTGGCGTGTCGATCCCGATGGCTCGCTGGGTATCCGCGAGTTCTTCGAGTCGAAGCAGCGTCCGGGCAAGAAGATTACGGTGGACGAGTACTACGGGTGGCTGTTCGAGAACTCCGTTCCGGGGCTTCCGGAGAAAGCCGCGGCCGAGGGACTCACGCCCCTGGAATACATGCGCCGATACGGCGCCTACGAGGTTCGAAGGAAGGTGGGGCCTCTCTACGCGGAGGGAGTGCCCGAGAGCGAGCTGGAGGATCCTCACGTGGACCAGATGGGACGGGTCTTCAGCCGTGCGCCCCAGCCCGCGTCATCCAATCTCGTGCCTGTCCCGGCTGTCGAGCCGGATTCGGAGGGGCGGAGGCGGGTGGGCATAGAGGTGGAGGGTGTCATGCGCCGGGGATTCCCGACCCCGTCGGGGCGCCTGGAGTTCTGGTCCCGGACCCTCAGTGACTGGGGGTGGCCGGAGTTGGCCGTGCCCTCCTACGTAAAGAGCCACGTCCACCGCCAGAACCTGGCTCAGGACCAGCTAACCCTGATCTCCACTTTCCGTCTTCCGGTGCAGATCCACACCCGGAGTGCCAACGCGAAGTGGTTGAGCGAGATCGCCCACACCAACCCGCTCTGGATTCATCCGTCAGATGCCGATCGCGTCGGGGTCCGGACCGGTCACCTGGTCCGCGTGGAGACGGAGATCGGGCACTTCGTCGTCAGGGCCTGGGTGACGGAGGGCATCCGGCCCGGCGTGGTGGCCTGCAGCCATCACATGGGTCGTTGGAAGCTCACGGACGCGGGACAGCGTCAATCGATGTCGACGGTGGATCTTGGCCATCAGGGAGACGGGTGGTCTCTGCGTTGGAGGAAGGGGGGCGGGCCCTTCACGTCGGAAGACCCCGACACGCTGAAGATCTGGTGGACTGACGTGGGCGTGCATCAGAACCTGGCGCATCCGGTCCATCCCGATCCCATCTCTGGAATGCACTGCTGGCACCAGGCCGTACGGGTGCGCCGCGCATCCCCGGAAGACCGGTACGGCGACATCGCCGTCGACACCGTCAGGGCGCACCAGGTCTACAAGAAATGGCTGGATTACACACGCTCGGCCGACCAGCATTCACCGGACGGAACCCGCAGGCCGTACTGGTTGTTAAGGCCCGTTCGCCCCGAGCGCCACGCCTACGCTCTTCCCGAGAGCTCGGCGACCGGCGAGGTGTGAGCCGCCAGGGGTCCGCGAATGGGTGAGCTGTTCCGGGCGCTGGGCGTTCTGGCGGAGAGCCCCGGCCGCGCGCATCGCCGAGTCGGACGACTCCTCGACCTCCCGGGCGAGCCTGACCCGGTGGAGCACACTCGCGTGTTCGTTCTGGAGCTGTACCCTTATGCCTCCGTCTACCTGGGAGCGGAGGGGATGATGGGGGGGGAGGTGAGAGACCGGATCGCCGGCTTCTGGAGGGCCTTGAGTGCCCCGCCCCCGCCGGAGCCCGATCACGTCAGCGCGCTGCTGGGGTTGTACGCCTCGCTCAAGGATGCGGAGAGCCGAGAGCCGGACCCGGCCCGGCAGCTCCTTTGTCGGCACGCCCGCCGGACGTGTCTTTTCGAGCATCTGTCGTCGTGGGTCTTTCCGTTCCTGGGGAAGGCCGAGGCGATATCGGCGCCGTTCTACGCGGAATGGGCGCGGATGGTCCGGAGCTCCCTGGAAAGCGAGATCTTGGAGCTGGGGAGATTGGATGGGTTGCCGGTCGCCCTCGGGCAGGCAGCGAGCCTTGCCGACCCCAGGGAGGGGGGGGGAACGGCCTTCCTGCGGGGGCTCCTGAGTCCGGCTCGCAGCGGGATCATCCTGACCCGGTGGGATCTCTCCAGGGCGGCAAAGGACCTGGGCCTGGGTCTGCGGCAGGGGGAACGTCGTTATATTCTCCAGGCCTTTCTTTCCCAGGCTGTGAGCCAGACCCTGGATTGGCTGGCTCGCGAAGCCGGCGAATGGTGGGTCTTTCACCGGAACACGCGAGAGACTCTCGGCGCTGTGTCGACGTTCTGGGAAAAGCGCGCGAGCCGAACCCGAGTGCTCGTCCAGGAGTTGAGTCAGGAGGTTCCGGAGCTGCTGGATTCGGTGTCGGAACGAGATTCCATGGAGGTGGGCGATGCTGGAAACTGACAAGCTGACCGAAGACCTGGTCCGACAGGTTGTCCGGGAGGAAATCGAGAAAGCCTTCAAGAAGGACAAGGCAGCGAGACGGGCGGCGATCATAGCCTCCAAGGGAACCCTCGACTGGGCATATCCGCCCCTGATCGTGGCCACGGCTGCGGCGGCTGCGTCCATGGATGCCGCGATCTTCTTCACCTTCTACGGCCTGAACATCATTCACAAAGACTTCGAGAAGAAGCTCAAAGTGGCTCCCACCGGTAACCCTGCCATGCCCATGCCCGTGCCGATGCCCGATGTTCTGACGGGAATGCCCGGGATGAAGGCGGTGGCCACCGGGATGATGAAGTCCATGTTCCGGAAGAAGGGTGTGGCCACCATCAAGGAGCTACTGGATGTGGCTCTGGAGTTGGAGGTTCGCCTCATCGCCTGCCAGATGACCATGGACGTGTTCGGCTACGAGGAATCGGATTTCATCGACGGGGTGGAGTTCGGTGGAGCAGCGGCGTTCCTGTCGGATGCGCGGAAGTCCCACGTCACCCTGTTCATCTAGTGAAAACGTGCCTCGGAACCAGCACGGACGGAGGATGACGACATGCCCGAAATCAAGGAAGACAAGGTGTTGGATGCACGTGGACTCCTGTGCCCCATGCCTGTGGTGAAGGCCAGCAAAGAGATCCGCTCTCTGGAGGATGGACAGATTCTGAAGATCCTGGCCACCGATCGGGGTTCCATCGCGGACTTTCCCGCCTGGGCCGAGGACACGGGCAACGAGCTCCTGGAATGGCACGAGGAAGCGAGTGGAGAGCTGGTCTTCTTCATCCAGAAGGTCGAGGAGGACTGAGTGGCCAGGAGGATTCCAAGATGATCTTCAAACAGTTCCGCCACGAGGCCCTGAACCAGGCTTCCTACATCGTAGGCTGCCCGCGGAAGAAGGAGTGCTTCGTCATTGACCCTGCGGATGACCTTGGCGTGGACCACTACATCCTGGAAGCCGCCGATCTCAACCTGGTCGTGGTCGGAGTGCTGGAGACGCATGTCCATGCCGACTATGTGTCGTGTGCACGGGAGCTGGCCGAGGCGAACGGATGCCCGCACTACCTCCACGAGTCCGCCCCCGTGACCTACGACTTCACTCCGTTCTTCGACGGACAGGTCTTCGAGGTGGGCAACGTGCGGATCCAGGCCCTCCACACGCCAGGCCACACCCCGGAGCACACGTCCTATCTGATTAGCGACGCGTCTCGATCGGCAGAGCCCTGGTGTGTGCTCACCGGTGATTGCCTGTTCGTCGGAGACGTGGGACGTCCCGATCTGCTCCTGGGAGACCAGGCCCTGGACGTGATGGATGAGGGCGAGCGGGCGAAGACCCAGTTCAACACCATCAAGAACATCCTGTTCACCCTCCCCGACCATGTGGAGATATTCCCGAATCACTACGGTGGATCCGCATGCGGCGGAGTGAACATGAGCGGAAAGGTGAGCTCCACCATCTACTTCGAGAAGCACTTCAACCTGGCGATGCAGCAGCCCGACGCCTTGGCCTTCGCCGAGTTCGTCCGCGAGACCGCGAAGCCGCTCCCCGACAACTACGAGCGCATCAAGTCCTACAACCTGGGGCTCATCGACAAGGACCAGTTGAAGGGAGCCACCCTATGACGCCGGAAGAGGTCAGGACCGCTCAGCAGGAGGGCGCACTGGTCCTGGACATGAGGACTCCCCGTCCTTATGCGAGAGAGCACCTCGACGGTGCTGTGAATCTGCAGTTCAACAGGGCCGACCTCGTGGATCGGGCGGAACTCGTGCTTCCCACGGACCTTCCCCTCATCATCCACGGAGAGCCGGAGGCGATCGCCCGGGTGGCGGCCAAGCTCCTGGCGGAAGCTGGCTTCAACGTGCGCGGTCACCTCGAAGGCGGTCTGAAGGCGTGGAAGGAAGCGGGCCTTCCCGTCAGGGAAATGCCCACCGTCGAGGTGGACGACCTGAACGAGCGACTTGGTGACTGGCTGGTGGTGGACGCGCGGGATGGGTTCGAATTCAAGTACGGGCACGTGCCGAATTCCGTGATGCTCTCGTGGGTGGAAGCGTGGCAGGATTGGGAGTCGGTGCCGGAGGACAGTCGACCCATCGCCGTGATCTGCGGGGACGAGATCCGCAGCTCTCTGGTGGCTTCGATCCTGGAGAGACAGGGGAGGGACGCACAGCTGGTTGTGGGAGGAATGGTGGACTGGCTGGACCGGGAATACCCCATCGAGAAGGGGGAAGGATAGAGCGGTCGTTCTCCATCCGTGACGTCATCGCGGGGGCCAGCGTCGGGCTGGTCCTCATCCCGCAGTCGATGGCCTACGCAGAGCTTGCCGGGCTGCCGGCCTACGTAGGCCTCTACGCCGCGGCCCTGCCCCCCATCGCCGCGGCGTTCTTCGCGTCCTCGCCCTACCTCCAGACGGGACCGGGCGCCGTGACGGCCCTTCTCTCTCTCGGTGCGCTCTTGCCGCTGGCCGCGCCCGGCAGCCCGGAATTCATGGGCCTGGCTGCCCTCCTCGCCCTGGTGGTGGGGGCCACGCGGGTCGCGATCGGCTTCCTGAGAGCCGGTTCCGTGGCGTACCTCATGTCCCAGCCCGTGCTGCAGGGATTCACCTCGGCGGCCGCGATCCTGATCGTTGGATCCCAGCTCCCGGGGGCTCTGGGGGTGCAAGCTCCGGGGGACGGTGTCCTTGGACGGGCGGTGTGGGCGCTGGGCCAACCCGGCGAATGGGAAATGGCCTCGCTCGCTCTCACTGCTGCAACGGTGGCCGTCGTCTTTCTTTCCAGGAAGATCCATCCCCTGGTGCCCGGAGTGCTCCTGGCCACGGCCGCGGGCCTGGCGTTCTCCGTCCTCAGCGGGTATCAGGGCCCGCGGATAGGCGCCATTCCCGCGGGACTGCCGCCCATCTCTCTCGACCTGCCCTGGACGGCGTTGCCGTCTCTGGCTCTGCCCGGTGTCGTCATCGCCCTGGTGGGGTTCGCCGAGGCGGCGTCCATATCGCGGACGTTCGCGGCCCAGGACCGCACGCCATGGGATCCCAGCCGCGAATTCGTCAGCCAGGGGGTGGCCAATCTGGCCTCCGGTCTCTCCGGCGGCTTCCCGGTGGGCGGGTCCTTCTCCCGGAGCAGCATCAACCGCCTGGCGGGCGCCGGCACCCGTTGGAGCGGCGCCGTGACCGGGCTGGTGGTGCTTGTCTTCCTCCCGTTCGCCCAGGTCCTCGCGCCCCTCCCCCGGGCCATCCTGAGCGCGATCGTGATCGCGGCGGTGGTGACCCTCATTCGGATCCCCGGACTCCTGCGGATCTGGCAGTTTTCGAAGCCCCAGGCGCTCATCGCGTGGCATACGTTCGCTCTGACCATCGTGTTGGCGCCACGCCTCGAGCAGGCCGTCGTGTTGGGGATCCTCTTCGCCCTGGGGGTGCACCTCTGGCGCGAGATGCCCCTGGGCCTGGACTCGTGGACGGAGGGCGCGACCCTTCACCTCGCCCCGAAGGGCGTGCTCTGGTTCGGCTCCGCACCCGGCGTGGAAAGGGTGATGCGCCGGTCCCTGGCTGCCGCCCAGAACGTGAAGGACGTCGCGGTCCATCTGGGAGGGCTTGGACGCCTGGACTACACGGGGGCGCTCTTCCTCCGTGATCTCCGTCAGGACGCAGAATCCAGGGGGCTCCAGCTCCGCCTGGAAGACGTCCCTCCCCATGCCCACCGTATCGTGAGGTCGGTGCTGGACTGGGAGCCCCACCGGGACGAGCATTCCCAGGACTCTGCGGATGCTCAGCATTCTCAGGACCCACCGCACGCGCCGGATCTTCTCTGATCGCGTTCCTGAACGTCCCTTGGCATCCTCCAGCACCTGCCCACGTCGCCTTCGCCGGGGAGCTCACGCAATCCGGACGGAGCCTGACCCCGTGTGGTCCCATCCCGCCATTGGAGCGGTGTGGGGAAAGGCGCATTCTCCCATGGGATTCCCGGTTGCTGGAAGGTAGCCTCCACTCCCGGGGCGGTCGGTGTGCCGCTGGCCGCAGCCGGAGCGTCACGTCTCGGCCCATGACGAGGGAGGGTGGCTGCGGGTCGGCATTCCCCACTGAGTTGGAAAGGAGTGGATCATGAATCTTCGAAAACGTTGGATCGCCCTCACGTTGGTGGCGGTGGCCGTCCTGTCGGCCTCACCAAGCCAGGCGCGTGCGGATGCGGAGTGTACGCACAATTACCTCGTATGCGTCAATGCGGTGCTTGGTGACGGCAGTCCAGCCGAGGAGATGGGATCGATCGAGTGCGCAGCCGAATGGGTGGGCTGCGTGGTGGCGAAGTTGAAGTTCTGGTAGTCCATCCGAGATTCGCTCGAAGGTGCGCGGACCGCTTCTTCGCCGGGAGCACCGACGAGTCGAGAGGAGACCTGAGGAGCCCTTGAAGCCGCTTGCCACCCTCCCCCTGGCGGTCTTCCTGCCCATGGCGTGCTCCGAGCCGCCAGGGTTGGAACTGAGCGTGATCCGTGACTTCGTCGCGAAGTCCGTGGAGGTCGAGTGCTCCGTGGTCCCTTTTCCTGAGGGCCGCGGCGCCGAGGTGACGTACCTGACGAGCGTCGGAGATTCCGCCGTGCTCGCGCTCTCTGGCGAGTCGCGGGAGGTCTTCTTGCTCGACCCGGAACTCCGGACGAAGTGGTCGGTGCTCTTCGATCGCCAGGGCCCCCGTGGACTGCTGAACCCGCAAGCCGCGGCCCTGGTGGCCGACAGCCTCCTGTACGTGGTCGATCGACCAAGCCTTGCCCTCGACGTATTCGACCTGCGGGGATCACCAAAGGAAGACCTCGACGTCGGTATCCAGCCGGACCGAATCGCATCGACCCCCGGCGGCCTGGTCGTGACCTCCCTCCTCGCACCTGTCCGTCGGGGATCCCTCGCGAGATTCGTGTCGTGGGATGGCCAGACTCGAGATCTGCCGGTGGATCCCCTTCGATTCTCGGATTGGAGACTCGAAACGCTGGCGAACCTGATGGAGGTGGTGTCGTATCCGGGCGGACGAATCGTCCTCGCCCATCGGTTCTTCGAGCCCAGGGCTTTCCTGACCGACGATGTTCGCCGGGGTTCCTTCACCCCGGTAGCGATACCCCTGCCCGACGGGTTGGCACGGTCGGTAGGGTTTCAACCAGTGCCTCCGTTCGAGGAAGAGGAGCTGAAGCGTATCCTGCCCCCGGTGATCGACGCGGCGGCGGACACCGAAACGGGGGACTTCCTGTACCTTACCCGTTCCGGTCGCCGCCTGGGAGAGCATTTCGAGAAGGCGATCATCCGCGTCACTCCGGACTTCCGGTACCGGGCGTCCTATTTACTGCCTGTGAACGGCGGGCTGTTCGCCTACAGATCAAGGGAACGGGAGTCCATCGTGGTGGATGACTGGGGTCGATGGCACACGTGTGCAACGCCGTGAGACCCAGCGCGGCGCCAGCGACGATCTGGGTGGAGTCGTTGTGGATCCGGAGGAATCGCCGATACGTGCTCGAGGGACTGAATTGGCGTCATTGGGCAGGGGAGATCGCCTGGATCGTGGGGGAGAACGGAGCGGGCAAGTCCTCGCTGCTGAGGATCCTGGCCGGGCGTGCGCGACCTGAGAGGGGGAGGGTGGGGCGCGCCTGCTCCCGGGCTGCCTCTCCCGAGGCGGCCTACTACCACCCGGGCATGCGCCTCCCCCCTGAGGCGCGAGTGCAGGATGTGAAGGGGCTTGTCGCGGGGCTCGCCTCGCAGAGCTCCGGCACCGCCGACGTGCTGCTCGCCCTGTGGACCCGGGAGAGGAAGGAAGTGGGCGCACTGTCCACCGGTGAAGCGAAGCGACTGCTGTTGAGCGCGGTTTTGGCCCGCCCCGCGCCCTTCCTCCTCCTCGACGAGCCCTACGAGCATCTGTCGGATGGTGGGAGGGAGGTCCTTACCAAGCTCCTCATGGACCGGTGCCGAGGCTCGGTGGTGGTGGTTGCCACGAACCAGCCGGTCCCGGAGTGTGTCCGGAGCGGGAGGGTTCTGCGTCTCGATGTCGGTGGTGTCCCCTCCGAAGAGAGGCTCCCGCTGTGAGGGGAGGATGGCCGATCCTCCAGGCCCTGGTGAGGTTCGAGCTCACCCGGTCACTCCGCGCGCCCAATGTGCGGATAGCGGTCGTGATGCTGCCGGTCCTGGTCGGGACGGGACTGGTCCTGGCGGCGATTGGGTCGGCTCCCAGCCCTCCGGAGCACGACTTCTATCGCTACGCGTCGGTCCTGACTCTGATTCTGATCGTGAACTTCCGGATTGCGCGAGACCGGGATCTCGGCTTCGACGAGTTCATGATCTCCAACTTCGTGACCCCGCGCTTGTACGTGGCGGGGAAGACCGTCGCTCTCCTGATCCTCCTGATCCTGGTCGGCGTGTATGGATGTGCGGTGTCCACACTGCTGTCGGGTGGAGATCTGGCTTTCGCGTCGTGGCACGCACTTCGGCTCACGCTAGTCGGTTGGGTATTCAGCCCGCCGGCGCTACTTGTCGAGATGGCCATCCCCACCCGAATGCCCATGGTGTACGTGATCCTGGGCTACGTCGTGGTGGCATTGGGCCTCGTCGGCGCCGGGGGGGATGTCGATCCGCTCCTGCACTTCTTCGGACTGGGCTCGGAACCGTTGAGCTTTGGCGGCCTGAGCCCTCTACTCGTACGGGCTGGCGTGGCTGCGCCGCTGGCGTTCGCCCTGCTCCATCCACTCTGCTGTCGACGCCTTCGGATCTGGAACCGGTAGGAACGCGTCTCTCGGAGGTCCCGAGTCCCGCAGCGTCAGGACTAAGCTGGCGCCTGGTCGGTTGCTGGGGCCAGGGTCGCGAGCAAGTCCCGCGCAGTTCGGGCGATGTTCTCGGGGGTGAATCCAAGCCTCTCGAAGAGAACGCCCGCGGGTGCCGAGGCGCCGAAGTGATCGATCCCGATCGACACCCCCTGCGAGCCAATCCAGAGCGCCCACCCGTGTGTGGAGCCCGCTTCGATGGAGACTCGGGCCACCACCTCCGGAGGCAGAACCTCTTTCCGGTAGTCCTCGGACTGCGTCCGGAAGAGGAACCAGCTGGGCATACTGACCACGCGAGTGGCGGTGCCCTCCGACTCCAGGATATCCCGGGCGGCGAGAGACAGGTGCACCTCCGAGCCGCTGGCAATGAGGATCACTTCAGGATCCTGATCCGTTGCCTCGGCAATGATGTAGGCACCTCGGGAAAGCCCGCTCGCGCCCGCCGCTCCGGATCGGCTGATGGGTGGGACCTTGTGCCGCGTCAATGCGAGGAACGCAGGTCCATCGGTCCGGCGGAACGCTGCCCGCCATGCCTCGGCGGTCTCGGCCGCATCCGCAGGCCGGAGATCCATGAGACCGGGGATCGCTCGAAGAGCCGATAGCTGTTCGATGGGCTGGTGGGTTGGACCGTCCTCTCCCAGACCGACGCTGTCGTGGGTGAAGACGTACCGGACCGGCAGTTCCATCATGGCCGCGAGCCGGACGGCTGGTCGCATGTAGTCCGAGAAGACGAGGAACGTGCCACCGTAAGGGAGAACGCCGCCGTGGAGGGCCATCCCGTTCATGAGTCCACCCATCGCGTGCTCTCTCACACCGAAGTGTAGGTTCCGACCCCCGGGAGAAGCGGCCTGGATGGCCGATGCGTTCGCGATGGACGTGTTGTTGGACGGGGCCAGGTCGGCGGATCCTCCCACCAGGTTTCCCACCCGGGCCGCCAGCCCCTGAAGCACCTTTCCGGAGGAAGCCCGAGTCGCTTCGGCCTTCTCGGCGTGGGCCCAGTCCGGGACCTCCCCGTCCCACCCTTCCGGAAGGGCACCGGAGAGGAATCCCTCGAGCTCGCCTGCCAGGTCTGGATGGACCGCCCTGTAGCGCTCGAACCGCTCTCTCCAGGCGGCCTCCAGTGCCTCCCCTCTTCTGGACGCTTGCCGCCACCACGCCAGGGCTTCCGGCTCGATATGAAACGGCTCCAGGGACGGGTATCCCAGGTTCCTCTTCGTCGCGAGGACTTCCTCCTCACCCAGGGGCGACCCGTGGGCACTCTCGTGCCCGGCCTTGTTCGGGCTTCCGAAGGCGATCGTGGTCCGGACGCGGATCAGGGAAGGCCGCTCGGTCTCTTGCCTGGCCCTGCGGATCGCCACGTCGATGGAGTCGAGACCGTTGCCGTCCGCGATCTCCTGAACGTGCCATCCGTATGCTTCGAACCGCCGCGTCTGATCGATGGAGGAGGCGAGATCGGTACTTCCGTCGATGGTGATCCGGTTGTCATCGAACATCCAGATCAGCCTGCCGAGTCTCTGGTGACCCGCGAACTCGGCGACTTCGTGGGAAATGCCTTCCATGAGGTCGCCATCGGAGCAGATGGCGTATGTGTAGTGGTGGATGATCTCATGCCCGTGCCGGTTGAAACGGTGGGCCAGCCACCGCTCGGCCAGAGCCATCCCCACGGAATTGGCGACCCCCTGTCCCAGAGGCCCGGTCGTGGTCTCGATCCCGAGAGCCGGATGGCGCTCGGGATGTCCCGGCGTCGGGGAGCCCCACTGCCTGAATCGCTTGATTTCGTCCAGGCTGAGGTCGTATCCGGTAAGGTGCAGCAGGGAGTAGAGCAGCATGGACGCGTGACCGGCCGAGAGAACGAATCGGTCGCGATCGGGCCAGCCGGGGTTTCGTGGGTTGTGACGCAGGTGGACGGTCCACAGAAGGTAGCCCAGGGGCGCGAGCCCTATGGGAGCCCCGGGATGTCCGGAGTTCGCCTGCTGGACCGCATCCATGGTGAGGACTCGAACCGTGTCCACGCACAGTCGCTCTAGCTCGGGACCGGGCCGGGATGCGGCATCGCTCATGGGTGGACCCCCTCGGTGGCTGGTAGCTCCCACGGGATCGGCGCGTTCGCGGACTCGCGGAGGCTCTTCTCTCGTATGGATGGATACCGCCTCTACCCCACCACGAAATTGAGCAGGCGGTCGGGCACGAAGACGACTTTGCGAATCTCTTTGCCCTCCAGGTGGCGGGCCACGTTTTCTTCTTCTCTGGCCAGTGCCTCGGCCCGCTCCTGCGACATGCCCACCGGCCCGAGGATGGTTCCCCTCAGCTTGCCGCTTACTTGGACCGCCATCGTCACCGAGACATGGCGGGCCTTCTCGGGGTCGAATTCCGGCCAATTACCGCCCTCGAAGACGCTATCCACGTGGCCCAGGCGGGACCACAGCTCCTCGGCGATGTGTGGCGCGAACGGTGCCACCATGGGGATCAGGGGCTCTACCTCTGCGCGACAGGGCGTGCGCCCGCCGGCGCGAACCTGGTTCAGATACTCCATCAGCGCTGCGATGGCCGTGTTGTACTGGAGCTCGGGAACCTGTCCGGTGACCTGCTGGATGGTCTGGTGGAGCTTGCGCTCGACCTCCGGGTCCGGCCTTGGCCCCTCGTGGTCTCGGTCCACGGCGGTGAGAACGGCATCCCAGAGACGATTCAGGAATCCGAACGGGCCGTGAATTCCCTCGTCCCGATAGTCGCCGCCTTCCTCGAAGGGGCCGAGGAACATCAGGTACAGCCGGAACGCGTCGGCGCCGTATTCCTCGATGATGGGGTCCGGCACGATCACGTTTCCGCGGCTCTTGGACATCTTGGCCCCCCCGCGGACGATGAGGCCGTGAGCGCGGAACTTCGAGAAGGGCTCCTCGAAGTCCAGGTGACCCAGATCGTGGAGGGCCATGGTGATGAAGCGGGCATACATGAGGTGGAGCACCGCATGCTCGTTGCCACCGATGTAGCAGTCCACCGGAAGCCAGGAACCGGTCAGTTCCGGATCCAGTGGCACATCACTCCGGTCGGTGGACGGGTAACGGAGGAAGTACCAGGAGCTGTCGAGGAAGGTATCCGAGACGTCCGTCTCGCGGCGTCCTTCACCCCCGCAGCTGGGACACACGGTTCGGTACCACTCCACCACGCGGGCGAGAGGACTCACTCCAGTGTCGTCCGGCTTGAAATCCTCGATCCGGGGAAGGACCACGGGAAGGTCGTCCTCGGGAACCGGGGCGACCCCGCACTCCTCGCAGTAGATCACCGGGATCGGGGGTCCCCAGTATCGCTGACGGGAGATGCACCAATCATTCAGACGGTAGTTGACCTGGGATTCGGCTGCTCCTTTCTCGGCCAGCCATTCCACGATCTGGACGATGCCCTCCTCGACGGTGAGTCCGTCGAACTGACCCGAGTTCACCAGGGTGCCGTCGCCGGTAAACGCCTCGGTAAGCGGTGTGGAGGCGTCCTGGCCCGGACCGGCGATCACCCTTGGGATCGGCAGGTCGAACTCGTGAGCGAAATCGAAGTCCCTCTCGTCGTGCCCCGGAACCGCCATGATCGCGCCGGTTCCGTAGCCCATCAGCACGTAGTCCGCGATCCAGACGGGAATGCGCGCTTCCGTCGCCGGATTGAGGCAGTAGGCTCCGGTGAACACCCCGGTCTTGGTCTTCTCGATCTTCTGACGGGACACGAGATCGAGCTGAGCGACGCTGCTCCGATAGGCGTCCACCTCGGCCCGCTGATCGGGTGTGGTGATCCAGTCGACCAGTGGGTTCTCGGGCGCGAGAACCATGTACGTGGCGCCGAACACGGTGTCTGGACGCGTGGTGTACACGGGCACGCACGGCAGCTGCGGAACGGGCGCGTCCTCCCCGGCGGCGATACCCGTAGAGGAGTCCCGCCAGATGCGGGTCAGCTCGGCGAAGGGGTCTGCCACTCCCTCCAGGGCCTGCCAGGGGGTTACGACGGGGAATGCGAGTTCGGCGCCTTCGCTTCGACCGATCCAGTTGATCTGGGCCTTCCGGGTGGATTCAGACCAGTCGATGAAGCGGTGATTCTCCAGGAGTCGTTCGGCAAAATCACTGATCTTGAAGAACCACTGGGCGATGCTCCGCGGCTCCACGAGGGAGTCGCATCGCTCGCAGCGCCCCTGGATGACCTGTTCGTTGGCCAGAACCGTCTTGCAGGAGGGGCACCAATTCACCGGGGCCTTCTTGCGCACGGCCAGGCCCGCTTTGAGGAGCTGGAGGAAGATCCACTGAGTCCAGCGGTAGTAGGCCGGATCCGTGGTGTCGACGGTGTGGTTCCAGTCGAACATTCCTCCAATTCGCCGTAGCTGACGAGTGAAGTTCGCCACGTTGCGGGGGATCAGATCCATCGGATGGATCCCCACCTTGAGTGCGAAGTTCTCCGAGTGGATCCCGAACGCATCGAATCCAATGGGCTGGAAGACGTCCTTGCCCCTCAGTCGCTGGTAGCGTGCGTGGACGTCCGCTCCCGTGAAGGCATAGATGTTCCCCACGTGAAGACCCTCCGCGGAGGGATAGGGAAACATCATCAGGTTGTAGTAGGGGTCCCGTGCGGCGGCGAGCTGCTCACGGGTGTACGCGTTGGATCCGCGGCGCTCCCACTGGTCCTGCCACTTCCTCTCGACCTCGGCGGCTGAGTAGGGGGTGTGTCTGTGGTTCGACATGCTCTCCGAAAGTCGAAGACCGGCTTCCGCCCTGGGTTGGGATGGGCCTGGGAGCCGGCCTTCCTCGTCACTGGTTGAGCGATCTGGCCGCACCCGCGGCCAAGCAGCTCCGATAACCTAAGAGGGGTGTCCCCACCTCACAACGTGGCGCAGGCCGCATCGGGCTCCGGGAAGGCCGGAGCTCCGAGAAGCGAAGCTGGTCAGCTCGTGGGCCGAAGAAGGTCGAAGGGGTCGGCCACCCGGTTAACGCCCTCACGCAGAGCTGCGATCGCCCGTTGCAGATCGCCGTCATGCTCCTCGAGGAAGCGCTGGAAGTCCGGGAGCCGATGGTAGTAGCGCATTCTGGCCATCAGGGTGGCGTTGTTCAGCGGTGTGGCGGTGAAGACTCGAAAAGTGCTCGCCTGGAGGTTCGGCTGCACCTCGTCCTGGAACAACCGCACATACTCCTGGAACACGACGGCGCGCCTGCCGATCTTTTCTTCCGACGGGAGGGACGGGTCCTGGTAGATGGACTGGAGGTCGTCCACGAGGCCATCCAGGAATCGCGAGAAGCGGAGATCGTCTTCCCATCGCTTGCGTGCCCGCTCGCACTTCACCGTGTCGGGTCCTCCTCCATCGCGGGTGCAGAAGAAATGCGTGGCGCCCACGCCTCCGACGAACGTGGCATAGCTCTCGTTAAACCGAACGTGACCGGAGACGAAGAGGTGCCGGTGTGCCAGCTCGTGGATCACGGTCTCGACCAGCCCCACATCGTCGCTCCGGACCATGGTGGAAAGGATCGGGTCCGAAAACCAGCCCAACGTGCTGAAGGCGGAGGTGGGCCTTAGATACGTGTCGAACCCATCCCCTTCCAGCTCACGCTGTTCCTCCAGGGCGTCTTCCAGGTCGAAGAAACCCCGGTACGGAACCCGCCCAACGATGGGGAACCACCAGGTTCTGGCTTCCAGGCGGTCGCGGTAGGCCGCGGACAGCACCATCGCCAGAGTATCCCGATCCAGATCGGCGTAGGTGGTGTACGCGTCCCCCACGTCGAGGCGAAGGACCTCCAGGGCGAACGTTCGAGCCTCCAGAGCCAGGGTGAGCTTGGCCCGGGTGTCCTCCGTCGTGGCCGGATCGAGAATGACTTCCGGAATGGGACGCCGCGCCCTCAGGATGCGGGCTTCCGCCAGTCCCGCCTTGATGACATAGACGGGGGAACACCCTGCGGCCGAGAGAGCGAGACACCCCAGCGCGAGGCAGCGGGCGAGTACGCCGGGAACCTCATGGGCCATGTCGGTTTCCTTCCTCGAGGCGGATGACCGGCGATCCAAAGGGGGATGCCGGGGCGACAGCGAGGGCGTTCCCAGCTGTCGGAGGGCGGAACGGCCGGAGAAGACCCTCACCTGCCGCCGAACGGGAGGAGAACCCACGATCGTCCCTTCCGTCATCCCACGAGCAGCGAGCTTCCCTCCCTACCGACGGCTCCCTTCCAGGGTCCGAATGAGGGGGATGCCGCCCTCGGTGGGTACGTAGATCACGGTTCCCTCGGGCAAGTCGCCGAGCTGCTCGATGTAGAAGAAGGTCAGGTATTCGGGCGTCAGTCCCTCCGAAATGATCCTCTGGGCCTCGGCGATTCCTTTGGCCTCCTCGACCTGCTGACGAGCCCGCTCCTGGATGATCTCGGTCTGGAAGGCCTCGGCGGCAACCTGCTGTTCGCGCTGCAGCTTCTCCTCGATGGCTTCCCGAACCCGGGGAGGCGCCTGTACGTCCCGGACGAAGACGTCCAGCAGCTCGATCCGGTCCCCCGCCTTGGCCTGAATGGCCTGCATCATGTCCTGGGCGATCTCCCGGCGGTCCGGCGAGAAGATCTGGTTGATGGATTTCGTGGCGATGGCGTCCCGTACTCCGTTCCGGACGGCGTTCAGGACGATCCGGCTCTTGATCTGCTCCTCAGTGCCGATCCGCTGGTAGAGATCCGGTGCCGTGGCCGGATCGATCCGGTACAGAATCGAGACCTCCAGTTGCACATTGAGCTGTTCGCTGGTCTGAGCCTCGATCTCCTCGATACTCCCGTCCACCGGGAAGCTCTGCTCCCGGATCGACATCTTCTCGATGCTGGCCAGCGGGTTCACCACGTGGACGCCCTGCTCCAGGGGGGTGGGGTCGATCCGACCCAGGAAATGCTTGATTCCCACCTCGCCGACCTCGACGAGGACGAAAGCGTTCAGGGCGGCCAGCACCAGCCCACCCAGCATCAGCCCGTAGCTGAGCAGACGGGAAGAGCCCTTGGCCACCGTGCGCGCGGGCATCACTCGGAGGGCGGCCCCTACGGCGATCAGGAGGACGGCGATTACTGCGAGCGTCATATCGTGCTCCCTTCTCGAATCAGAAGTCTTCGGTTGCTCTGCGTTCAGTTACCGGTCAGGGACCATTCTCAGTACGAACCAGGTCCGCGGACTCTTCCTCCGCACCTGGAACCCCATCACGCCACACCGACGTCCCGGGGAGGAATCGGGCCCCGTCCCAATATCTTTCGGGGCGCGACGAATGAGTCGCTATTCTCCGACATACGTCCGCCGGTCCGGGTGGACGGCGGCGCGCAACTCCACCAGATCCACCTCGGGAAGGACCCCGGGTGGAATCGCGTCTGCCGCGGGTCGCAGTGCCGAGGCCACATCGGGGGCCTCCACCGAGAACGCGTGGTAGCGCTGACGTCGGTTCCCATAGCGGATGGTGATCTGATAGTCCATGGCTCTCGACATCGAACATATCTGTCGGCAGGAGGCCGGTACAGGACCGACTCGACGGCGGTGCCGAATCAGGGATCTCCATCGGTGCATGTTTCTGCGCGCGACCTTGTGGCTTCGGGACACGACTTCCTAAGCTTGGCTCCCATGACACTGGCGATGCGGGTCTACTCCGTTGCTCTACGCGCTCTGAGAAGCGTATCCCCTCTGCTCGCCTTTGGCGATTCCAAGCTTGCCAGGGGAATCCGGGGCCGGAAGGACTCCTGGGTGCGCCTCCGCGACTGGGGAAATCGGGAGCGGGATCCCGCCCGCCCGCTCGTCTGGTGTCACGCGCCCTCCGTCGGTGAAGGACTCCAAGCCCGGGTTGTCCTGGAAGCTCTGTCGGAGAGCCACCCGGAGCTACAGGTGGTGTTCACCTTCTTCTCCCCTTCGGCCGAGAGTATGTCCCGGACGGTCCCTGCCCAGACAGCTGGGTATCTGCCCTGGGATGTCCGTGCGGAAGTGGTGCCGGTGCTGGAAGCGCTCCGGCCGACGGCGGTCGTGTTCACCAAGACGGAGGTGTGGCCCACGCTGGTCCAGGAGGCCTCGGGCCGCGGTATCCCGGCGGCTCTCATCGCCGGCACGCTCCCCCCGGGGGCGGGAAGACTCCGCTGGCCAGCGCGGAGACTTCTTCGGCCCTCCTTCGCTGACCTGCGCCTGGTCGCCGCGATCGCGGACGAGGACGCCCGCCGCTTTGTACGCCTGGGTGCCTCTCCCGAGCACATCATCGTCAGCGGCGATCCTGGAATCGACTCGGCCTGGATCCGCGCGCGGTCTGCGCGATCCGACGCGCCGTACCTGAGGCCCTTTCTGAAGGAGTCCCGGCCGACCCTGGTGGCGGGCTCAACCTGGGAGGCAGACGAAGACGTTCTCCTTCCCGCCCTGGGGATGCTTCGAGAGTGGCTCCCCGAAGGGCTCGTGGTGATTGCACCCCACGAGCCGACGGAGGCGCACCTGACCAGGCTCGAGTCGAGCTTCCGTGGGATGGGAATGAGCACGGAAAGACTGAGCCGGGTCGAGGCGAGCGGCCTTCCGGAGCAGGCGGAAGTGGTCCTCGTGGATCGGGTGGGGATCCTGGCACACCTGTATACGGTGGGATCGGCGGCCTTCGTAGGGGGCGGCTTCCACAGATTCGGACTGCATTCGGTTCTGGAGCCTGCCGCGGCGCGACTACCTGTTGCCTTCGGACCCGCACATGCAAACGCCAGGGCAGCCGGAGAGCTGATAGCGCAGGGAGGGGGACGGGCCGTTCGGTCTTCGGAGGAGCTAGCGGCGGTCCTCTCCTCCTGGCTTCTGGAGAAGGAAGGGAAGGAAGTCGGCAGAAAGGCCTATCGATACATAGATGGACATCGCGGGTCCGCGGCTCGCACGGCGGCTCTCGTGGCCTCGCTCTTGCAAAGCCAGGATACCGGATGAGGGCTCCGAGGTATTCTCCGAACGCGTCGCGGGGTGGAGGAGCCAGACGCCTTCTGCGGGGTTCACTCTGTTTAAGTGCTGGCATCGAGTGGCGCACCGTACCGGGGAGGTCAGGCATGTGACACCTTCACCGCGAAAGATTCCAGAGATCACACCAGGGGAGCTGAAGGAGCGCATGGAGAGGGGAGATCCCATCGTCCTCGTGGACGTGAGAGAGGCTTTCGAGCGCTACATCGCGGACCTCCCGGAATACAGTCAGCGGCACATTCCGGTGGCCGAGCTCCTGAATCACTTGCATGAGCTCGATCCGTCCGACGACATCGTCGTATACTGCCGCTCCGGTGGGCGGAGCGCCTGGGCAGTGCAGCATTTGTTGGAGCGTGGATTCGAAAAGAGCTGGAACCTCCAGGGCGGCATCTTGCGCTGGAGGGAAGAGGTGGATCCCAGTCTGAGGGCCTATTGAGCACACGCCTACTGCAGCTCGCGCTACTTTCGGTGCTTCTCGCTCCAGCTTGCTGGGGCGACGAGGCGCGTCCGGTCGCCGGGCAGGACGACGTTCGTGCCGGAGACGCGACGAGCCCGTCGGAGGCAGCCGCCGTTGCGGCGCGAGAGGCGTCGCAAGCGAACGGAGACGGGACGACGGACGGAGCCGAGCGCGGGCTCGACCCCGCCGGCGAGACCGACGGTCCGGGGGTGGGCAGCGACAGCTCCGCCAATCCTGGGCCGGGATCCACTCTCGGCTCCCGAGACCCGTCTCCCGATCCGGAAATCCCGGGCTCGGACTCGGCTCGACCCAGCTTCGAGCGACCCGATCACGTCCGAGGCATCTATCTGAACGCCTGGGCGGCGGGCTCCTCCAGAAGAAGAGCCAAGTTTTTT
>JBDHKE010000066.1:0-20191 GCA_039586555.1 Gemmatimonadota bacterium
CGGGAGATTCCGGACTTCGAGGAGTCCCGGGGGGACTTCCGTGCCCGCGTTCAGGCCAGGCGGGTGTTCGTGGCCGAGTCCACCTACGTGGCGCAGGTACAGGAGAGCGCCAGCCTCCGAACTGCGGAGGGTGCCGCCGAAGTCGTACGGGAGCTCGCCCGACGGCCAAACCAGGAGATCTCCGGAAGAGCCAGCCGCCGAGCGTTGGCGGAGTACGAGGGAGGAGAGTACACCGTCGAGGAGTTTCTGAGGTTCCTTCGGGCGCGTGCCCCGTCCTTCCGAGCCCAGACGGCGGAGGCGGAGGACGAGCAACTCGAGTTCATGGTGCGGAACCTGGCTCGAGGCGAGCTTCTGGTCACCGAGGCGAAGAAGCTGGGCATCGGTCTGAGTCAGGAAGAGGAGGACTCTCTGATGGAGCAGGCCCGGAACCGGTTCGTCCTGTCCGTGGCGCAGCTGGGCTTCCTGACCATCTCGCCTCAGGAAGGGGAGGCGATGGGCGACGCGGTGGATCGGACCGTGACCGGGGCCCTCGAACAGATCCTGCAGGGATCACGGGACGTGGTACCCCTCGGCCTGGTGTCTCTCGACCTGCGAAAGAAGTACTCGGCCGACATCCACGATCACAACCTGGCCCGGGTCGTGGAGAGGATCGAGGAGCTCAGGGCCAGCGATGCCGCCTCTCCGTCCGAGGAGGAAGCGACTCCCGGCGAGGCCACTCCCGCACCGGCAGACAGTGCGGGCTAGGACCCCGCAAACCGGGGTGGGCAGCGGGAACCGCCTGCTCGGGGCCGGGTTAGGATACCCGGTCGTAACGGTCTGTCACTCAATCGGACGTGCGGCCCGGAGATTTGGAGCGACGATCACCGAAAAAATGTCTCCCATGTTCCACCGAACGTCCCTCGTGGTCGCGATGGCCCTTGCCCTTTCGGGGATCTCCCCGGTCCGGTGCCAACAACTCGAGGTGTTGCCCTACGGTGCTCGCGACGTGGTGGATGGGATCGCCGCCATCGTGGGCGACTCCATCATCCTCTTCACCCAGGTGGATGACCGTATCCTCCGTCTCCGAGCTGGAGGAGTCGAGATTCCAGCGGACCCGGAGGAGCTGAACGCTCTGCGGCAGGATGTCCTGACCAGCCTCGTCAATGAACAACTGATCCTGCAAGCCGCCCTTGCCGACAGCACCATCGAGGTCAACGAGGAGCGGTTGGAGGAGGTGGTCGCCGAGGAGATGGATCAACGCCTGGGATCCTTCAGCAGCCAGGACGAGATGCTGCGGGCCCTCTCCCGGCAGGGGCTCACCCCGACCTCGTTTCGGGAGCTCATCCGCAACGAGCGGCGGCGTCAACAGCTCCAGGAGCAGTACATCGCACGGAACGCAACCACCGCACGAGCTCGCGCAATCCCGGTCGAAGAGGAGGAGCTTCGCCAGGTCTACGAGGCTGAGAAGGGGCGCCTGGGCAGCCGTCCAGCATCCATTTCGTTCCGGCAGGTGCTCGTGAGTCCCGAGCCCTCGGACTCGGCTCGGGAAGCCGCACGCTCCGAGGCCGAGGACATCCTCAACAGCATTCGGGAGGGAGAGGAGTTCGAGGACCTCGCGCGGCGCTTCTCGGATGATCCTGGATCCCGGCAACTGGGAGGGGACCTGGGATGGTTTCGGCGAGGCGTGATGGTAGATGAATTCGAGGACGTCGCGTTCTCGTTGCCCGAGGGCCAGGTCAGTGACGTGGTCGAGACCGAGTTTGGATTCCACATCATCCAGCTGGAGCGTGCTCGGGGCGCAGAGCGGAAAGCCCGGCACATTCTCATACAACCGGAGGTCTCGGCGGCGCAGGTGGAACTGGCCCGGCAGCGGGCGCAGGACGTGTACCGACGGGCACAGGACGGCGAGGATTTTGAGTCCCTGATCCAGGAGTACGGTGATCCCGAGCAGGCCAATCCCGCCCCCGTGCCTGTGGACCGGCTCGCCAGCGCCTTGCCTCCTTCCTACGCGCCGGCGCTCCGCGGTGCCGGCGAGGGGGACATCGTGGGACCTCTCGAGTTCGCCGGACCAAGAGGATCCATGTTCGGCATCGCCGAGGTCCTGGAGCTGAGAGAGGCGGGAGAGGTTACCTTCGAGGACCTGAGGGGCCAGATCCGGGAGCTGCTGCAACAGCAGAAGTTGGTGGAGCAGCTCGTCGCCGAGCTGAGAGAGAAGTCCTACGTAGAGCTCCGGATGTAGGGACGTGCAGGTCCTGACCCTGGCAGCAACTCTCGGAGATCCAAGAGGCGTGGGGCCGGAGGTCATCGAAAAGGCGCTCCCGGCCTTTCAGCGAGACCATCCCGACGTTCGGATGATCCTCGTCGGGCCGGCGGGGATGAGTCCCGACTGTTCCGTGGACTACCTGGCAGCCGGGTCCTTTTCCGGGACCGAGATCTCAGCCGGTCAGGTGTCCGCGGAAGCCCTTCGGATCAGCGTCCAGCTCGCACTGGAGGGTCAGGTTCAGGGCGTGGTCACCGGACCCGTCCGCAAGCCAGCTCTTCATTCTGCAGGGTGGACCCTCCCGGGGCAAACCGAGATCCTAAAGCGCCTCACGAACTCGGCGGTGGTGGGAATGCTTATGGCCGCGGACGAGACGCGGTTCGGGGCGCCGTTCAGGGTCCTACTCGCCACGACGCATACCGCCCTGCGCAATGTCCCTGAGCTCCTGTCCACGGAACTGCTGGTGGAGCAGTCGCGGCTCCTGAGGTCGGCCCTCCAGCAGGGCTGGCTCATCGACCGGCCCCGGGTTGCTCTTTGCGCCCTGAATCCCCATGCATCAGACGAAGGCCTGTTCGGTGACGAAGAGGAGCGGGTATATGGTCCCGCCGTTCGTCAACTGAGAGAGGAGGGATTGGCTGTCGAGGGGCCGATTCCCGCCGACACCGTCTTCCGAAGAACGCTGGACGGGGAGTTCGACGCGGTGGTGGCCCCTTACCACGACGTCGGAATGGCCGCCTTCAAGACTGTCTCGTTCGGGCGCGGGGTTAACGTGACTCTGGGTCTTCCCTTTGTGCGCACGTCGCCGGACCACGGAACCGCGCTGGACATTGCAGGCACGGGTGCAGTGGACGCCGCATCTATGGGGGAGGCCCTTCGCCTGGCTGTCCGCCTGGCCCGACCAACATATACAACGCGCTGAAGAGCGGCCGAGTCCGAACGTGATCAGATTCAGAGACGTCACCAAGGAGTTTCCTCGGCGAGGAGCAGCGCTCAAGGACGTGTCGTTTCACGTCCCGAAGGGTCAGTTCACGTTCCTCACGGGCCATTCCGGGGCCGGGAAGACCACCGCGCTGCGGCTGGTCCACATGGCGGATCGCCCCACCCACGGAGAGGTGTTGGTAAGTGGTTTTTCATCCTTGAGGACCTCGGACCGGGACGTCTGGAAGCTCCGGCGCCGTGTGGGTTTCGTCTTTCAGGATTTCCGGCTCCTTCCGGCGCGCACGGCAGTGGAGAACGTGGGCTTCGCGTTGGAGGTCACCGGCACACCGCGCAAGGAGATCAGGGAGAAGGCCCATCGTCTTCTGGGGCAGGTGGGGCTCTCCCACCAGGCCGGGGCCCTGGTTCACCAGCTGTCCGGGGGCGAACAACAGAGGGTTGCCATTGCCAGAGCCCTGGTGGCTGACCCACTGGTTCTCCTGGCCGACGAGCCCACAGGCAATCTGGATGAACGAGCGACGCGTGGAATCATCGATCTGTTTCGCGAGATCAACGCCATGGGCATGGCGGTGGTGCTCGCGACGCACGACCTCGAGCTCGTGCGTGCCTCCCCGGAGACGCACGTTCTGGAGCTGGACCACGGACGGCTCGCGTTCGACTCCCACGCGCAGGAGGTAGCGTGAGTTACGCCACTCGGGAGGCCCTTTCCGCCTTCCGGCGGTCACCCCTCCTGACGGGCCTCTCGGCGTCGATGATCGCGCTGGCCCTCTATGTCGTCGGCCTGTTCTCGCTGGCCACGTTCAACCTGCAGGAGGCCCTGGAGACGCTAGAGGAGCGCGTGGAGATCGTCGCGTACGTGCTCGATGGAACAACACCGGACGAGATGGAGCTGGCCCGCAGTGAGCTGACGGCCCTATCCGAGGTCCTCGCGGTCCGTACGGTTTCGAAGGCGCGGGCTCTGGAGAAGGCACGGGCGGATCTTCCGGAGTTCCAGGACGTGCTCGGTGACCTGGAATGGAATCCGTTACCGGCCTCTCTGGAGATCCAACTGCAGCCCGGGAGTCGCACGCCCCGAGCCATTCAGAGAGTGGCTGAGGCCACGGAGCGCTACGACTTCGTGGAGGATGTGCTCTATGGCCGGGAGTGGGTGGACAAGCTCTTCACTCTCCGGCACATCGGGGCCATTACATCCATCGGCCTGGGGGCCGCCTTCGCTGCCGTCGCTGCTCTCATCATCGGCACTGCCGTGCGCATCGCCATCTACGCGCGCCGCGAAGAGATCCACGTGATGAGGCTTGTAGGTGCACGAGACGGCTTCATACGTCAGCCGTTCCTTCTTGAGGGGATGCTGACCGGCCTGGTCGGCGGCATCCTGGCCACCGCCATAGTCTTTCTCACCTACCTCGCCATCCAGAGCTTTCTCTTCGACCTGGAGTGGCTGCCCCGGTCCTGGGTCGCTTTGGGCATCGGCGCGGGAGGGCTCTTCGGGCTCCTGGCCAGTGGGTTCGCCATTGGCCGTCACCTGCGGGAGGTCTAGGTGGTTCGCGGGGTCGGATTCGTTCTCCTCGCTGCGCTGTCGGCGGGATGCCCGGCAGGGCCCGTGGACCTGACCGCCCAGAGCGCGAGCAGCCTAAGGCGGGACATCCGCGAGAGCCAGGATCGACTGGAGGAGATCCGGGCGGAGCGAGCCCGTCTCCAGAGAGAAATGGAGTCGCTTCGTTCCCGTGTGCGGAACGTTTCCAGCGAGCTTCGTAACATCGAACGGCAACTCAGCGCCTCTCGTACCGTGCTCGCCGAGATCGACTTCCAATTGGTAGGGACATCCGCCCGCGTACAGCAGACCACCGAGGATCTCATTCAGAATCGAGAGGAGCTACGGCAGCGCGAGGCCATCCTGATGCGTCGCCTCCGGGACATCTACAAGAGGGGACCCCTGCACACGGCCCAGGTGCTACTGGGCGCGGACTCCTTTTCGGATCTTCTCAACCGCTACCGCTATCTCCAGCTCATCACCTCGTACGACCGGAGTCTGGTCCAACAAGTGCGTGACCTGGAACAGGCTCTCATCGGGCAGAACCGCGAGCTCCAGGAGTCTCTCTCGGAGCTCGGCCGTCTGCGGCAGGAGCAGCTGACCGAGCTCGCCGAGCTCCAGCTGGTGGAGCGTGACCGCCAGAGGACCCTGGCGACGTTTCGATCCCGGGAACAGCAGGCCCAGAGCGAGTTGCAGCAGCTCGAAGAGGACGAGCGCCGCCTCACGGAACTCGTCGAAGACCTGGAGCGTCGGCGCCTGGAGCTGGAGCGGCGGAGGGCGGTGGCAGGGCGCCCCGATGAGCCGTCCACGATCACCGGAGACGACGCCGGATCCCTCGACTGGCCCGTGGACGGAAGGGTGCTGTACCGATTCGGACGGGATCAGCGTCCGGACGGACGGGTCCTTCGCTGGAACGGTGTGGGGATCGCGGCCCCGGCCGGCACTCCGGTCCACGCGGTCGCCAGTGGAACGGTGGCCCTGGCAGGACCCTTCGAGGGGTATGGCCCCACCGTGGTCGTGAGTCACGGCGGGGGCTTCTACACCTTGTACCTTTACCTGGACGAGATCGAAGTGGTGGAAGGGCGAAGCGTCTCCGCAGGCCAGACGCTCGGAACGGTGGGAGGATCGGAGACCCCGGAGGGGCCCCATATCGAGTTCCAGATCCGCGCCCCGGTAGACGGTGGCTCCCCCAGAGCCATGGATCCGTCCCAATGGCTGCGTCCACCGGGGGGCGGAGGTTGAGCCTCCACGCCCTTCGAGGCCATCACGGCGCTCGCTCGGCCCTGTCACGGTCGGTTCGTGGCGGCGAGGTCCCTGCCACCCTGCTGATCCACGGGGCATCTGGAGTCGGCAAGCAGCGTCTCGCCCTCTGGTTCGGCCAGCTGCTCCTTTGTGAGAACCCTGACGCCGGGCAACCATGTGACGTCTGTCGTTCATGCGCCCTGAGCCTCCGACTCGAGCATCCGGATCTCCACTGGTTCTTTCCCGTTCCGCGCCCCAAGAAGGCGTCCAGCCGCGATCGGATCGAGGCGGCACTGGAGGAGGCCCGCGCGGCGGCGCTGAAGGAGGCTCGGGAGAACCCCCTTCGGATCTCCCACAGCGACGAGATTCGCGGCCTCTACCTCGCGGCCGCGCGTGTCCTCCGCAGGCAGGCTCAGAAGCGCCCCTCGATGGCAGAACGCCAGGTCTTCATCATCGCCGAAGCGGAGCTGCTGGTGCCTCAGGAATCGAGCCCCGAGGCAGCCAACGCCCTGCTCAAGCTGCTTGAGGAGCCGCCCCCGGATACGTGCTTCGTCCTCACCTCCAGCGAACCGGGCAGACTCCTGGACACGATCCGGTCGAGGAGCCTTCCGATCCACCTCTCCGGCCTGCCGCGCGACGAAATCGCCTCGTTTCTGACGGACGTGGGCGTCGCGGACCCTCAGACCGCTCGGAAGGCCAGCGCCCTGGCCCAGGGTTCGATCGGTCGTGCGTTGGGATTCCTTCCGGAGGGCGCGAACCCGGGACGCCTCGAGGAGTTGAGGCAGGAGGCTCTTCAGCTCTGCCGTGTCGCTCTCGGCGGCCACCGCAGCGACTCGTTCGAGGCAGCCCTCGGGTACTCTCCCACCGGGGCCCGGGGGCTTCAGGACCTGCTCACATTCGTCGAGGAGTTGCTGCGCGACCTGGCCGCCGCGGCCCTTGGAAAGGCAGATCACCTGCTGAATCCGGATCTGAAGGATCTCCTGGAGCAGGCGGCCCGAGACGCCGAGATCCATCCTCTGGGGGTCGCTCGAGCAGTGGATGCGGTCGAGTCGGCGAGGCTTCTGGCGGCGGGTAACGTGAACCCTCAGCTCATCGTCTCGGGCATGTTGCGGGACCTCCGGCTCGCTCTGGCCGGTCCCCGAATTCCATCACGGAGCAGCCATGAACACGGACCGCGAATCCAGTCCACCAACCGGGCTCACACACCTGGACGGCGAAGGGAGGGCCCGCATGGTGGACGTTTCCACCAAAGATGATACGGTGCGCAGTGCACGGGCCGAGGGTTCGATCCGGATGTCACCGGAAGCCCTGGAAGCCATCGCAGGGGGGCGAACCCCCAAGGGTGACGTCCTGCAGGTCGCTCGGATCGCGGGCATCATGGCAGGGAAGCGGACCGGGGAGCTCATCCCGCTATGCCACGTGCTTCCGGCGGTGTCCGTGGGCGTCGAGTTCACGATCGATCCCGAGCTACCCGGGGTGCGGGCCGAGGCGGCGGCCCGGGTTCGAGGAAGCACCGGTGTGGAGATCGAGGCTCTCACAGCCGTCTCTGCCGCCCTCCTCACGGTCTACGACATGGCAAAATCCGTGGACCGCAGGATGGTGATCGAGAATGTTCAACTGGTCCGCAAGGAGGGCGGTCGCTCCGGGGTCTGGGTCAGCAGCCCTGGCACGACCCCATCATCGGACGCGCTCTGAGGAAGGCTTCGGGCGGGGATCCCACGCGGGAGGCCCTGGTCACGCACGCCGGGGCGACGCCACGGATTCGGCGTGGTGGACCGGAAGAACCTACGACCGTCGCTCCGGTGTCGGGCCCCCGCAGGATGGCCGAGGACGCTAGTCTCCGGGTGGGAGGAGGCGAATCCGGTCTCCCGGTCGGATGACTTCGTCGAGGGAGAGCCCGTTCCATCGCGCCAGGTCCGACACTCTGACTCCGTGCCGGGCAGCGATTCCACTCAGCGTGTCGCCCCGTCGGACCCGGTAGACCAGCACCTGCTGTCCCGAAACCTTCAACACGTCGCCAGGGTGCAGGAGCGCGCCCGGCGCGATCCCATTCCAGGCCCGGAGGTCGTTCACCGTCACCCGGTACATCCGGGCGATGGTCCAGAGGCTCTCGCCGGAGCGGACTACGTGGGTGTCACCTTCCGAGCTCCCCGCCGAGGGACCGGATGAACTCGTGGATCCGGATTGCCCGGAGGACCCCGCGGCCCGCGGGGAGGGCGACCCGCCCGCTCCTACGACCACGGCGATCCGCTGGCCGATCTGAAGCCGACGAGGGTTCACCCCCGGGTTCGCAGCCATGAGGTCCGCCACCCGGATGCCGTACCGCACAGCGACATGACTCAGCGTCTCTCCTCGCTGAATCCGGTGCTCGAAGAAGGCTCGACGCTCCTCCGGAGGGATGAGCGGGTAGCTCTCAGCGAACCTCTCCTCCGATCCTGCCGGGATCCTCAAGCGGCTTCGGCTTCCCGGAGGTGTGAGGCCCTGGGAGAAGTGGGGATTGAGCATCGTGAGGGTTTCCAGAGGGATCTCGCCGGCTCGGGCCAGAGCCCGCAGTGGGAACCCACCCTCCACCTCCACCTCCACATATGCGATGGCCGAATCTGGATCCAGGCCCGCAAGCCCATGTTCTTCGGGATCGCGCGCAATCTGGGCCGCGGCCAGGAACTTCGGCACGAACTCCCTCGTCTCCCGGGGGAGATACGGTCGCAGGACCCAGAAGAGATGATCTCCCAGCGGCTCGTCCGGCGCGTACCGTTGGATGAGCCGGGAGAGCCGGCCCGGTCCGCCGTTGTATGCCGCCAGGGCGAGGAACCACGAGTCGAACCGGTCCCGCAGATACGAGAGGTAGTCCAGGGCCACGGGCGTGGCCGCAACAGGATCGCTCCGTTGATCGAGGAGCGCATCCACTCGAAGCCCCATGGACTGGGCCGTGGGCGCCATGAGCTGCCAAAGACCCCTTGCTCCCGCCCGGCTAGAGACACGAGGGGCGTAGCCACTTTCCACAATAGGAAGGTAGCGGAGGCTGGGAGGCAGGTAGCGCTGGCGAATCCCCTCGTTCACGAGGTCCTCGTACCTCCCCATTCGTTCCAGATAGGTTCGGAAGTGCCCTGAGCCCCGGCCCTTCCAGAAGTCGACCCAGAATGCCACCCGCTCCTGCATCGCCGTCTGAAGGCTCCAGGGCGAGTCGATGATGCCGTCGATACTCTCCTCCTCCGTCCCCGGACGTGGCAGGGAGCGGCGGTCGAAGGCAGGTTCGTAATCCTCCGGAAGAGCCCACTGGTCCTCCTCCCACTCCTGGGCGACCGAGACACTCCCAATCGAGTCCAGGACCGGTGAGGGCATCGGGGGCGGCGGATCGGGAACGCCATGTGAGCAGGCGGTCAACGCGCACACGAGCCACAGCCAGCCGAGGAACCGGGACACGACCGGTTACTCCATGATCTCGTCTAGCGCCGAGATCAGTCGATCGACGCTTTCGAGAGTGGCACCGCTCCCCATGAGGCCAACGCGCCACAACTTCCCCTGCGTGGGACCGAGTCCGCCCCCTACCTCGATGTCATGCTCCTCCAGAAGACGCTTTCTCAGCGGCCCCTCCTCGTAGCCCCCGGGGAGAAGTGCGGAGGTGAGCTGCGGCAGCCGGTGTCCATCCGAGGCGAACAGCTGGAAGCCTCGAGCTACGAGCTCGCGTTTGAGGGCATCTCCGACGTCTTGATGCCTCCGAAATCGGTTCTGCAGCCCCTCTTCCTCGATCATGACCAGCCCTTCATGCAGGGCGTAGACCAGATTGATCGGAGCGGTGTGGTGGTAGCGGCGCTCCGCTCCCAGGTATCCCGCGATCAGGGAGACATCGAGGTACCAGCTCTGACAGGAGACTCCCCGGCTACGAACGCGCTCCATGGCTTTTTCAGAGAACGTGATCGGAGCGAGTCCAGGAGGCACCCCGAGGCACTCTTGCGTGCCCGAGTAGCACACGTCGATCCCCACACGATCCACTTCCACGGGGATCCCGCCCAACGAGGTCACGGCATCAACGACCAGGAGGGTGGCAGTGTCGCGCAGGGCTGCTCCCACCTCTTCCAGTGGCTGCTGCACTCCTGTGGAGGTCTCCGCATGAACAAGGGCCACCAGACGCGAGTGAGGGTGCTGTTCGACGGCAGATAGCACGTGCTGGGGCTCCACGATCCGGCCCCAATCGGCTTCCACCTGAACCACCCTTGCACCCATTCTCCGTGCCATGTCGGCAAGCCGGCCTCCGAAGACCCCGTTGACCCCGATGATCGCGGTGTCACCACTCTCGAGGACATTCGCCAACGCCGCTTCCATTCCGGCGGATCCCGTGGCCGACACGGGAAAGGTCATCTTGTTCTCGGTCCCGAACACCCTCCTCAACCAGGCGTTCACGTCGTCCATCACCTCCAGGAACTGCGGATCCAGGTGCCCGACCGTCGGCCGGGCCATGGCCTCCAGGATGCGCTCGGCCACGGGCGAGGGTCCCGGGCCAAGGAGCAAACGGGCTCGCATAGATGAGGTGCGCATCTCAGGCGGTCAGTCGTTAGGTGGTGAAAGGGACACCCAGGGCTGCCCAGCGGTCGGCATTCGACTCGCCTACAGGCGGTAGTTGGGAGCCTCCCGGGTGATGGTCACGTCGTGGGGATGGGATTCCCTCAGCCCAGCCATGGAAACCCGGGTGAATCGAGCTTTGGCACGCAGCTCTTCCAGATTGGCGGCTCCGACATAGCCCATGCCACTACGCAGCCCCCCAACGAGCTGGAAGACGGTGTCGCCCACTGGACCCTTGTACGGCACTCTCGCTTCGATTCCTTCGGGAACCAGCTTCTTTGGACTGGTCTCGCCCTCCTGGAAGTATCGATCCGCAGATCCCTCCTCCATGGCGGACAGGGATCCCATCCCGCGGATGACCTTGAAGCGGCGGCCTTCCAGAAGGAAGCTCTCTCCGGGAGATTCTTCCGTCCCGGCAAACATCGAGCCCATCATGACGGAGGTGGCACCTGCCGCGAGGGCCTTCACGATATCCCCCGAGTACCGGACTCCACCATCGGCAATCACGGAAACCCGGCCTTCCACCCCCTTCACCGCTTCCACCACCGCGGTGAACTGGGGCATTCCCACCCCCGTGACCACTCGAGTGGTGCAGATCGAGCCAGGACCCACACCCACTTTGACCGCGTCGACACCCCTCTCAACGAGGGCGGCAGCACCCTCGGCCGTCGCCACATTTCCGGCCACCAACTGAACTGCGGGGAACGCCTGGCGGACCCGGGTCACGGCCTGAAGGACTCCTTCCGAGTGCCCGTGCGCAGTATCGACCACCATCACGTCCACCCCAGCCTCCATCAAGGCTCCCGCCCGGTCCATGTCGGCGATCGATGCTCCCACGGCCCCACCAACCCGCAGCCTGCCGTGTCCATCCTTGCAGGCGTTGGGGAATTGGCGGCGTTTGAAGATGTCCTTCACGGTGATCAGGCCCTGGAGCTTCCCGACTCCATCCACTACGGGAAGCTTCTCGATGCGATGCCTGTGGAGAATCCGCTCGGCCTCCTCCAGCGTCGTCCCCACCGGTGCCGTGACAAGCCCTTCCCGTGTCATCAAGTCCTGGATGCGCTGATCCAGATCAGTCTCGAATTGCAGATCACGATTGGTGATGATGCCTACCAGCCGTCCATCCTCCTCCACTATGGGAACTCCGCTGATGGAGAACCGAGCCATCAGCCCATGGGCATCCCGCAGGGTCGCTGTCGGACCCAGCGTGATGGGTTTGAGGATCATCCCGCTCTCGGAACGCTTCACCCGGTCAACCTCTTCCGCCTGTCGGTCGATGGACATGTTCTTGTGAATGATGCCCATGCCCCCCTCCCGAGAGATGGCGATGGCCATCCGGGACTCCGTGACCGTATCCATGGCAGCGGAGACCAGCGGGATGGGCAGGGCAATGGCGGGAGTCAGGGAAGAGGCGACGCTGGTGTCGCGAGGGTGGATTCTGGAGTGGCCTGGTACGAGAAGCACATCGTCGAACGTGAGTCCTTCGCCAATGATCATGTCTTCAGGCCTCGTCGCCTCAGCCATTGGGTCTCCAGATCGGGGGCGGGTTGAAAGAGAAATGGCGTCCGTCCGCCTGACGTGTCCGCTTCCGGACACCTCAACGGACGGGCGCCATGCCGTTCTGGTGAAGGGTCGCGGCGTCCTTCCATGGGCCATCATACCGGCCCCCGGAGAAGAGTGTCAACCCTTCCCTTCTTGCTCCTCACGGTCCCCCTGCGCGTCATCGACGTCTCCCCGATCCGCGTTCTCGCTCTCGTCCTCGCCGTCCTGCACGAGGTTCAGCTCGGAGAGAAGCTGCTTGCCCGCGTTCGACACGTTGGAGAGCACACGATCGGCAGCCGCGATGAGCTGGAAGGCCTCCCGAATGCTGGTGGGACTCACCGTTCTACGTCTCAACTGATCCTCGAGGCGCTCCGCGAAACGTTGGAGTCCCCTGGATTCCCCCGCGGGAACCGCAGCGTACTTGGCCTCTAGAAACTCGATGTAGTCCAGCACCTGGTAGACCTGGTCCTCGGGGAGACTCTCGATCTTCAGGAGCAACCTCTGGCGAAGTATGTCATGCATCGGCGCCTCCAAATCTCCGATGAGCGTCAGGACGGCGGCCTCTCACCCGTCAGACCTACGCCTCGGCTCCCTCGTATTTTTGCTGCAGCGACCTCACAACCGAGGGGTCGGCCAGCGTGGTCGTGTCCCCCAGAGTCCGGCCTTCTGCGATGTCCTTGAGCAGCCTCCGCATGATCTTCCCAGATCGGGTCTTCGGGAGCTCGGCGGAAAAGAGGATCTTCTCCGGCCGCGCAATGGGTCCGATCTTCTCAGCCACATGCGCCTTCAGCTGCGCTTCGAGCTCGTCGGTCGCTTCATGCCCACCGATCAGAGTGACGAACGCTGCGATGGATTGGCCCTTAACGCTGTGCGCCTTGCCGACCACGGCTGCTTCGGCCACCGCGGGGTGATCCACCAGGGCGCTCTCTACCTCCATCGTACCAATGCGGTGCCCGGCGACGTTCAGAACGTCATCCACCCGCCCCAGAATCCACAGGTATCCGTCCTCGTCCTGCTTCGCCCCGTCTCCAGGGAAGTAGATGCCATCCCACCTCGTCCAGTACGTGTTCCGATAGCGCTCGTCGTCCCCGTAGATGGTCCGGAGCATGGAGGGCCAGGGGCGATCGATCGACAGGAGCCCTGCCCCGACCTTCTCACCGCTGTTGTTCCTCACGCTGGCGAAGACGCCAGGGAACGGCCTGGTGGCGCTCCCGGGCTTGGTAGTGGTCAAGCCAGGCAGTGGAGTGATGAGGATGGCTCCGGTTTCGGTTTGCCACCAGGTGTCGACGATGGGGCAGTTCCCCCGACCCACCACCTGATGGTACCATATCCACGCCTCCGGGTTGATGGGCTCGCCCACCGAACCCAGTAATCGAAGCCGTGAGAGGTCGTACCTCTGCGGCCACTCGGTTCCCCAACCCATGAAGGCCCGGATCGCGGTGGGAGCCGTGTAGAAGACGGTAACGCCGTACTTCTCGCAGATCGTCCAGAAACGGCCCCGATCCGGCCAGTCAGGTGCGCCTTCGTACATGACCTGGGTGGCTCCGCAGGCCAGAGGGCCATAGACAATGTAGCTGTGTCCGGTGACCCACCCCACGTCGGCTGTGCACCAGTACACGTCGTCGTCCTTGAGATCGAAGACCGCCTTCGTCGTCGCGTAGACCTGCGTAAGGTATCCGCCCGTGGTATGCACCACTCCTTTGGGCTTCCCGGTGGTGCCCGACGTGTACAGGATGTAGAGCATATCTTCCGAGTCCATGGGCTCGGCCTCGCAGACCGGTGAGGCACCCTCCATCAACTCGTGATACCAGTGGTCTCTGCCCCTCTGCATCGGCGTGGAGGCTTTGTCGCCCACGCCCTGGCCTCTCCTGACTACCACCACGTTCTGGACGCTGGGACACCACGCCACCGCCCTGTCCGCATTGGCCTTGAGGGGAACGATCTTGCCACGACGGAAGCCACCGTCGGCAGTGATCAGCACCGTGGCCTTCGCATCGTTGATCCGGTCGGCCAGCGAATCCGGGCTGAAGCCACCGAAGACGACCGAGTGGATGGCACCGATCCGCGTGCAGGCGAGCATGGCGATGGCCGCCTCCGGGATCATGGGCAGGTAGATGGCCACCCGATCTCCCTTGCCCACACCCAGGCCCTTGAGCACGTTGGCCAACTTGGACACCTGCCGGTGGAGGTCCCAGTACGTATACGTCCGTGTATCGCCGGGCTCCCCCTCCCAGATCAGCGCGGCCTTGTTCCGCCGCCCGGCCGCGAGATGCCGATCCAGGCAGTTGTAGGAGACGTTCAGTTTTCCTCCGAGGAACCACTTGGCGTGGGGTGGCTTCCACTCCAGGATCCGATCCCACTTGTGGAACCAGTGCAACTCCTCGGCCCATCTCGCCCAGTAGAGCTCGAAGTCCTCCTCGGCCCGATCGAAAACGGCGGCATCCCGGAGGTTGGCTTGCTCACGAAATGTATCGAAAGGCGGGAAGGTACGCTCTTCCTTGAGGAGTACATCAAGGGCACCTTCAACGGAGCTCATGAACTCCCTCCACTTTCCTGTTCCCGGTTCAAAGGCACACACAGTATACCAAGGCCCGGGCACGGGGCAAAGGCGCCCGACACCCCTTGTTCCAGCCCTCCACCGGCGTCTCCTTCTACCCCCACAGATACCCTCTTCCAGCTCGGGGAAGCCGCTTCTCGGGCGGATCCGGACGCACAACCATCGGAAGGCGCGCGCCCGTTAAGAGCGCTTCGAGGGGTGGGAACCCCGGCAATCAGGCGTCGGTCTGGAAGTCCCTGACCAGGGGGTGTTCCAGAAGGCCGCGGAACGCCCGGGTGGTGGAGGAACACAGCGCCGCCACGGCGGAACGGCCGGCATCCACCGCTCCTCGTGGAATGTGGAGCTTGAAGCGGCACTCGCTCCTGGCTTCGCCCGCCACGGTGTCCCAGCCCCCCAGGCGGAACCGCAGGGTGATAGGAGTCCGGTATCCCCCGGGAAGGGAGCCCGCGGCCGCAGCCGCGAGGTCACCAAAGGCCCGCTCGACGGACCCCAGCTCTGCCAGGGAAGGGCCATCCACCACCAGAGCCAGGTTCCCCTCCAGTCCCCTGGAGGTCTCGTCGAGAAACACGTCGATGCTCACGTCCCCCGGTACTTCCGGGTGGTGGAAGAAGAGGTATGCGCTTCGCGTGGAGTCGCCGGACCAGCGACCCTCGAAATGGTGGCTCGTGGTCTTCTGGAGCCCGGATAGCTGCCATCCCTCGGCCTCGATGCCCTCGCGGACCGCCTCCATCAGCGGCTCGAGAGTCAGGAGAGGATTCCCGTTCGTCGGGTCTATCATGAGTCACCAGACGTGGGTACGCGGGGCGGAACCGGTCGCACGATCTGGGGTGATGTCAACATACGTTTTCTTGGCAAGGGGAGTGTCGGGAGAGCATACGCTCTGTCCAGGAGCTGGCCAGTCCGGGACAGACTCGTGAACTCATCGCACCCATGGCCAGATCCATGGTGTTGATTGCAGCAGAATGGTGTCAAATCCCGACTTCTGCGACCAGACCCTGAGGCGGGCCCTCGAAGGAAAGGGGCAACGCTTCACCGAGCAGCGGGCTGCCGTGTACCGGTTCCTGGTCTCCACCGATCGGCATCCCACTGCGGAGGAGGTGTTTCTCGGCGTCCGACGACGGGCTTCCGGTATCTCGCTGGCCACGGTGTACAAGAGCCTCGAGTGCCTGGTGGGCTGCGGGCTGGCATCGAAGCTCGCATATGGCGATAGCTGTGCGCGTTACGACGGACGAACCGATCCCCATCTTCACGTTCGGTGTCTCAACTGCGGGGACATCACGGACCTTCCCGGAGACCTGTCGGAGGCTCAGCTCTCCGAGCTTCGAAAGGGTGTGTCGGGGTTCGAGGTCACGGGTTACCGCCTGGAGCTCCTGGGTCACTGTTTCGTGTGCCTGACCGATGCCGAAGCTCCAAGGGATATCGCCGTCGGATAGCCCACTCTCGCCCCCATCTCCACGTAGACCTTCGGGGGCCCAGAGGCCGGAACGGCCGGGACCCCGTTGAGCGCAGGCTGGTCGTTGACCCGACCGCTCATGTCAGAAGGCCGGATGTGCGGACCCTGTCACTGGGCGCCCCAACAGCCACCGCGTAATCGGCCAGAGGGTTGGGTGGGACCCTACTCCGGAGAGCGTGACCAGGGAGAGCCGCGAGCGACCCGGATCCAAGGGGGGTCTGCCGGCACCGATCGTGCAAGAGCTTCGGGACTTCAAGGACACGCTCCACCTGAAGGGAATCTTCAACCCGGGCCTCGTACCTTCTTCCCGGGCTGCATCCCCTGGACGGAATCGGAGAGACTGTCGGACGGGAGTCCAACGGCGTCCCGGCCGTGGACGATCCCCGGGAACCCGGACACGTCGCAGAGGGCATGGGAGACACGGACCAGTTAGGTCAAGGGTCGGGTAAGGCCGACGATCTCGAGAAGAGTAGGATGCGGAAAACGTACTGTTGCGTAGATCCAGCGCCGGCCAGCGAGCGGAGGATCCTCCAACCTGGTTCGTGTACGAGGGTCATCCGCGCCCTAATTCCTCTGGTAGCGCTGACCACCCTCATTCCCGGCCAGGTGGATTCCGCTGGGGTCGGGCCCGCACGCGATCCCGAGGCTGCGGCGATGGTCCCCGCCACCGAGCCAGCTGCCGCGACTGCCCTTCTGGAGAAGGATCTCGCAGGAATCATGGCGCGGGGTCGTAGAGGCCAATGGAGCGTGCTGGCCATCTCGTTGGACCGCGGCGATACGCTCTTCGCCCGAGATCCGCACGCCATGCTGGTCCCCGCCTCCAACGTGAAGATTCTCACGACTGCCGCCGCTCTCTATTACCTCGGTCCGGATTATCGATTCCACACCTACCTCCTCACCCACGGCGAGGTCGTTCGCGGCACCCTCCAGGGAGACCTCATCCTGTTCGGCACCGGCGATCCCACGCTCTCCGGCCGAATCGACGACTCCGCTCCTCCGACCATGGAGCACTTCGCCAGGATCCTGGCTGGAATGGGAGTCCATCGCATCGAAGGGAACGTGGTGGGGGATGGCTCTTTGCACGGCGCCCCGGAGCTTCCTCCCGGTTGGAGAGACTACGATCTCAATCGCTCGTACGCGGCTCCTCCCTCTGCGCTCTCGTACTCGGACAACCTGATCACCGTCCGGGTAGTACCGGGCACCCAGCCCGGCACTGAACCCCTCGTAAACTCCCTGGTACACAGAGCGGGTTTGACGGTCGTCAACGAGGCAACCACTTCGCCGAGTGGAACCCGCACGAGACTCACGATCTCTCGCCGCGGACCCGGAAGCCCGATCCACCTCAGGGGGCAGATTCGGGCGAACGGAAGGGCGGTGCGCCGCACCCTCACCGTTCCCGACCCGCCCCTCTACGCCGCGGCAGCGCTCCAGCAGGCGCTGGAGGACCGGGGCATTCAGGTGACCGGCACCGTGCAGGGCGTCTCAGACCCGGCGCTCTCTTCACTACCGGCATCCGCCGTGTGGGCGCCCGCCCTGGATCAGAGGCGACTGAGGGTGCTCGTCGACCACCCCTCACCCCCCCTCCTCGAGATCGTCCGGGTGATCAACACGGTCAGCCACAACCTCTACGCGGAAGTCATCCTCAGGGCTCTTGGGCGCACCGTCATGGGAGACGGGTCCTCCGAAGGCGGCATCGACGCCGTGCGACGGTTCGTTTCCGAGGAGGTGGGGCTCGACCCCGATGACGTCGTGCAGGTTGACGGGTCCGGCCTGTCCCGCCTGAACCGGGTCAGCGCCGGAAGCATCGTCGGAGTGCTGGAGTACCTGGCGCACTCGCGGAGCTGGTCCGACTACTGGACGACGCTTCCGGAGGCAGGGAATCCCCAGGAGCTGGATCGAATGAGCGACGGGCCGGCCAACGGCAACCTCCGCGCCAAGACGGGAACCATCCGTGGTGTCTCGGCCTTGTCGGGGATGGTCCGGGCCGTGAACGGAGAGCGCATCCTGTTCAGCATACTCGTCAACGGGATCTCCTCTCGGGCCCTGGCAAAGCGGTTGGAGGATCAGATCGCGACTCGCCTGGCGGCCGTGGAGCGACCGTTTGACGGCCTTCCTGCCCGGAGGCGGATGGGGGATTGAGGTGCGCTAGCCCGATACCAGGCCTTCCAGGACCTCGACCACCTGTTCGATCTCCTCAAGGGTGTTGTAGAAGTGGGGCGAGAGCCGCAGGAGACCTTCCCTGACCACGCAGACCACTCCTTCGGCCTGAAGGGCCCTTCCCACGTCGATCGGATCCGGAATACGCAGAGCGATGATTCCCGCACGCTTTGGGGGATCCAGCGGAGTCACCACCTCGACGCCGTCCGCGCCCTCGGCCCAGTCCAGGATGGGAGCGTGAAGGGCGAGAACGTGCCGGCGCACCTCCGAGACTTTGACCTCCAGGAGGAGCTCGATTGAAGCGGCGAGGGCCGCGCAATCCTGGATCCCGAGGGTGGCCAGCTCGAATTTCCGGCCGTCGGGCAGGAACTCGTAACGATAGTCCAGAAGCCCGGTGTACTCCAGAGAGCTGCCGAACGCCAGCCAGCTGGGAGACGGTGGGTCGAAGCGATCGTGGAGCTCTCGGGACACGTACGCGAAGCCGGAGCCCCACGGAGCACACAGCCACTTCTGTCCGCCAGTGGCCAGGATATCGATCCCTAGCTCTCGCACGTCCATGGGAATGACTCCGAGCGCCTGGATTGCGTCCACTGCAAAGAGGGTCTCCCTTTCGCGGCAGGCCATGCCGAACGCCGCCAGGTCGGCCGTGTATCCGGTCGAAAACTGAGTGGCAGAAAGGGCCAGTACACGGACGTCGCCGGTGCCGATCCTCTCCATCAATCGGCCCTCGTCGGGACACCCCTCCGAGTCCGTGGGTACCCGCTCCACCCGGAAGCCCGCGCGCTCCAGCGCGAGCCAGGGAAACACGTTCGCGGGAAACTCACCTTCGCTGAGAAGGACCACCCCGGGGCCGGTGGCGGCAGCACAGTGGGCCGCGAGATTGACTCCGTAGGAAGTGTTGGGCGCGAGAACGATTTCTTCCTCGTCCGCACCCACAAGCTGGGCCGCCGCCGATCGACAACGAGAGAGGATTTGGCCGAGTTCTCGGTCCTGGAAGCCCCTGGCCTCACCCCGCCGCGCCGTGATCTCGTTGGCCGCGATGACCGCGCGTCGCGGGAGCAGGCCGTAGCTCGCTGCGTTGAGGAAGATGCCCCACGCGCGCAGTGGGTACTCCCGCTCCTGGACGTCCCGGATCCTGTCTCGCCCCAACGGCCGCTGCCCCGACTCGGGAGCTACGCCGGCGCGCCGGCGCGTCCGATGGCAGAGCGGAGCCGCCGGCGGAGCTCGACCTCGGACATGGTGCGCAGAGTCCGCTCTGCCGTGCGGGCCGAGTTCCAGCGAACGTCCAGCAACGCGACTCCATCGCTCTCACCCCGGTCCCGGGGGTAGAGAAAGAAGTAGTACCGCCCCTTGTAGTCCACTCCGGGGCGTTCTTGAATGGCTGCGACCCATTCAGTGCCGTCCTCGTAGTTGAACTCTCTCATTCCTCGGATCTCTCCCGCGCTCTCGACAGGCTCCTCGACAGACCCCGGGCGATGTGGCCAACCAGGGCGAGGGTGGTGCGGAAAGCTATCCCACGAGTCCTGCGATCACCAGTGACTCTCCCTACCTGCCGGGGGTGCTTCGATCCGCGGCCATGGCCCCGGCCGCGCCGCCCACCGATCCCTCGGTGGAGCCTTACCGGGAGGCGCAGGTGGTTCTCGCCTTACGCCCACGGCGTCGCCGTGCGATCTTGATGGATCCTCGAATTCCGGAGCCGCGGAGGCGCCGCGGCCTCGGAAGACCCGGTCGACGGATTCCCATGACTCGAGACGCGACCTCAACCTCTTCGACGGCTCCCGCTTCTTCCCGCCGCGGCGATCAGGAACCCCCCCGGGAGCTCGGCACGGATCTCGGTCTCCTGAGCCTCGCTATCATCTGGGGAGTCAACTTCTCGGTGATCAAGGTGTCTCTGGAAGAGATCCACCCCCTCGCCTTCAATGCTCTTCGTTTCCCCCTCGCCTGCGCACTCCTCGCCGTGCTGCTCGCGATCCG